>PLKY01000306.1 GCA_003140785.1 Acidobacteriaceae bacterium
CGGCCGGCCACTCGCCACTTCTCGGTGCCATCGGGGTCCGTGTCGATCATCACCACCGCCCCAGCTTTCAGCACCCTCTCGACTTCGAACCGCGCTACGTCTCGCGCCTCCATCTGATCTTCCGCATGACGCGTCAGGATCATCCGAAAGGCGGTGGAGCGCGTGATCATACGGAGCTTTCCGGTTTCNNAAGCGATAACTTGACGTAGCGTCAAAGGCATCCAGTGCAAGGGATCCAGGGGCGGAAGAAGCTATGGGGCGGTCGGGAAAGGAGGGCACCATCCTGGCCGCAAACCACGGACGGATCATCCCCATGCGCCAGACAGACGACCTGAGCAAATCCCTCACGCCCTTTGTTCAGAGCAACACCTTGATAGCCGTCATCGAATTGAGCCTGTCGAGCTGGCTGGTCGCCGGTGTTGTTCCGGGCGTCGCGCGCCAACCGTTGAAAAAGCTCGAGCCCGACGAAGCAGAACTCCTACGGCTCCTTCAACGCTGGCGGGACGAGGCCGTGAAGAGCGGATGCACGATCGAGCGCGTTGTCGTTGCGTACGAAGCCGGACGCGACGGCTTCTGGCTGGCGCGCTGGTTGCGGGCGCACGAGATTGAGGTCCACGTCATTCATTCCTCGAGCGTCGCCGTCTCGCGCGAACATCGGCGCGCGAAAACCGACCGGCTCGACACCGCAATGTTGTTGCGTGTGTTCATGGGCTGGCTGCGAGGCGAGCGAGGGCATTGCGGCATGGTCGCGGTTCCAACGATCGAGCAGGAGGATGCGAAACGGCCTCATCGCGAGCGTGAAAATCTGGTCGGCGAAAAGACGCGGATCATCAACCGCATGAAAGCCGCGCTGATTCGGTTGGGCATCCGCGGCTTCAAGCCGGAGTTGCGTAGGGCACCCCAGAAACTGGATGGTCTGCGAACACCCGAAGGCCTCCCGCTTCCACCGAATACGCTCGATGAAATTCGCCGCGACCTGGCGCGGCTGGCGATGGTGCGGGAGCAAATCGACCTGATCGAACAGGCCCGGCTGGCGCGTATCCAGGAAGCTCCCGAGACAGGGCCAAACGCGATGGTGCGCCTGGTGGCCAGCATCGTTGGTGTGGGTGTCGAGACCGCGGACATGCTGGTCCAGGAGGTTCTCTCCCGTGACCTGCGCGATCGAAGGGCGGTGGCGCGCTACGCCGGGTTGACCGGTTCGCCCGACGAAAGTGGTTCCAAACGGCGGGAGAAAGGCCTGGCCAAGGCGGGCAACGCCAGGGTGCGCCGTGGCCTGATCCAACTCGCCTGGCGGTTCCTCATGTTTCAGAAGGATAGTGCGCTTGCAAAATGGTATCGCGCACGAACCGATGGTGGAAAAGGCGTGCGCAAAACGGTCATGATTGTCGCCCTGGCCCGCAAGCTGCTTATCGCTCTGTGGCGGATGGTCACGACCGGTGAAGTCCCCGAAGGCGTTCGCCTGCGGCCGGTCGAGGCCTGACGCACCGGGCAGATGGCCAGAAAATACACAGTTTCAGCACCCGGCCGCGCTTAAGTGGTGGGCCGCTGATGACGATCCGAGGTGGTGGTGACACGAGATGGGCCATGGCTTCAATGCCGCCGGAAGAATGTGCCCACCGCCTCGGAGCCCCGTTACTGAAGCGCATGGCTGCTTCATGGTCTGGATCCCAGGCGGGTCCTACCGAATACAAGGTCGCGGCGCGAGGTTCGCGCGCATTGACGGGCTCCCCTCGGTTTGTTGTTCAGTTGCCACCCCACATCCCGCCACCGGAACGAACAGTTCCAAAAGTACCCGCCGACAATCCCCACGGCTGCGCACCTCCAGTCCGAGCAGGCAGCCGCGGCATTGAAATACGTTACGTAACGGAGAACAGAGCATGCCCAGAGGCCGTAAACCAGAGGGCGAGTACGCCCTGAGCAACGCTGAGCGCCAGGCTCGCCATCGCACCCGCCTGCAGACATCTCAGCCATCGGTGGTGATCAAACACCGCAAGCCAGTGGACCGCCGGAGCCGGCCCAGGCGCTGGAACGACGCCCTCGCCGAAATGCTCGCGATTCAGGCCGAGTGTGTTGCGTGGTTCGATGCTTTACCCGATAGCCTCCGCGACAGCGTCACGGCGATCGCCCTCCAGGCGATCATCGATCTTGACCTCGATGCTCTCGCCGAGATCGAGCCGCCCCGCGGCTATGGCCGTGATTAAAGGAATGGACCGGGGACCGTTCGGCCGCATCGACAACCAATCCTGTGCCGCCAAAAACTACTTGACACGGGAAGCCCCATACAAGGCCCATCCGTGCGAAAACGTACGTTAAGGGCGGCGCTTCTTGAGCTATATTTCTTAATCCGGCCATATTGTCATATTATCGATTCTATATCGACCTGAACAGCCGTTTTGTTGCGTGCAATCATTGCGTGCAATACGACAGGATCGAAATTTCACTTCGAAAGCCGCTGTATTGCACGCTGCAAACAGGGGGTCTAACGGGAGGGATCCCATCGTCGGCATATGCTAAACAATTTAGATGCAAGCTGCTACAGAGCATATACAATCCGACTCTATCATTGCGTGCAATACGCTAGCGTACGTTTTCGCACGCTTGGGCCTTCCGCCCCCTTTTGACCGCCGCCGCGTTTCACCGCCTGGCCGACGTGCCGCCCGAGGTCGAGTGGTTCGCCAATCTCAGCAA
>PLKY01000395.1 GCA_003140785.1 Acidobacteriaceae bacterium
TGATTCTGATGCACTTCTCGTCGTCCGGATTCTCGAACCATTCCCCGAGCATCGAGGTGCTTGGACGGAAGAAAAGTTCCTGCGGCGACGGCTACAGCAGATTAGGAAATGGTGTAGCCGGAGCGATTGGCCTCAAGTTGACGGGACCAGCAGGGTCGGGGTCCCCGGTGACAGGTCTTCGTCACTGGGGTGAAGCGAGCGGCGACCCTGTAAGATCGCCAAACCGACACAGATTTTCCTAATCTGCTTTAACAGGCTCGCCGCCCGCCGATTCGCCAATGATCGGAACACCCAATGACCGAGATGGAAAGAATGCGGCGCTTACTTCGGCTCGATAATCTCGAGGCCCTGCTCGTCCTGCGCGAAATCGAGCGCGTCGAATTGAATTTCCAGATCGATTCCCCTCAGATAACACCAGAGCAAAAAGCAAAGTCCATTGCACGTCGAGACGAAGTGCTGATCGAGTGGGGCGAAACCCTCACCGAATTGGAAGATCTGCGAAACTCCAACAACCCCGCGGACTAGCCCAGTCTCAATCGCGCATTCTGAATGCAGCACCATCTACAGAGTTGTGGCTCAATATACCGCCCTTTTTGGATAGCGCCCTTAGCCGCATTGTTCGCGTCAATACAAATCGGGCAATCCAAGCTCAATCCGCTGCCATTCCGGTATCCGAAATACACCGAGGATCCGTTGTGGTTCACGAACACATATCTGAACGTGTGTTTTTTCCCAAAAGCCCGCATCGGGGTAGAGTTCATCGCCTTCCGGAAAAAGCGCTCGAACCGTGGAGAAGGGTTGGCTATTCGAGTCAGATTCCTGGGCGATCTTTTGAATTTCAAATAGATAATTCATGACGGCGCAATCCAATCGTCTAAGGATTTTGTCGCCGGTTGGATCCTTGGCTGGATCTATGTTCCTGGGAAGGGGGGTTCCGGTTTTCTGATTCAGCGATTTGAAACCTTCGTACGCGACCTTTACTGCGGCAATTCCGGACTGTGTCGTCAGGTCGAGACAGTTCCCAAGCTCAATTGCTGCGCCCACAACCGAAGGGTGGCTGAACTTGCGGCGTGGCTCAATTGCCCACTGATACGCACGGACAACGTCGCTTTCCCAGAAGTAGCTCCCGGAACCCAACCAGTCGTAATCCTCAGTACTAGGCATAAACAACGAACCACCCACGAGGTCCTGGGCGGTTCCGAGATTACATCCGTGATATGCAAGAACTGTTGGCAACTGGCGGCGCTCAGCGATATTTCTCTGCCACTTCACCGTCAGTATTCAGGTAGCCAATTTTGGCGAGGATCTCCCTGGCTTTTTCGGGGGTGTCGTTCTCGCGTGCGATTTTCGCGGCTGCTTCTTTGAATTTTTCCAGTTCTTTGCGACTCAATGCACCCTCCTATTCAAGTGGAATTTCAGCTAACCTTAACATGCACAACCATTAAGCAAATCGAGTGACAGCCATTAATAGCTTCCGCCTTTTGCTGTGAAGTGTCAACGAAAACGCCCAGTGCGGTCCGCGCTTCTTCCACTTCTCGTTGAAGGCAGGCGCAAGCTGTCTCATAAACTCATCTCCGGCGCACCGCCTCACCCAATGTTTTAGACTGGCCCATGAGGTCCCGCTTCGCATGATTCGCAGTTACCAGGGCCACACGCCGCGCGTTCCCGAAAGCTGCTACGTCGATCTCTCCGCCCAGCTCCTCGGCGACGTCGTCCTCGGCGAACACACCTCCGTCTGGATGAATGCCGTCCTCCGCGGCGATGTTCACTCCATCAAGGTCGGCGCCAACTCCAACGTCCAGGACTGCAGCGTCCTCCACGGCCAGCGCAACCTCTACTCNNATCGTCGAAGATGCCGTCCTCATCGGCATGGGCGTCACCATCCTCAACGACTGCCGCATCGGCGAGGGCTCCATCATCGCTGCCGGCGCCGTCCTTCCCGAACACACCGTCGTCCCGCCCCGCACCCTCTGGGCCGGCGTCCCCGGCAAACTCCGCCGCCAGCTCGCCGACTCCGACCGCGCCCTCATCCTCGAGTACGCCCAGAACTACCTCGACTACACCGAAATCTACCTCGCCGAATTGCGCAAGTGACCTCGCGGCGGCGGTAGGGAACTCCACTCTGGAACGCCACCCAATTCCGATTCCTGCACGATAATCAAGACACAATGCCCCTTGACTGGACAACCGGTGCGCTCGCCGAAGGTCTCCGCTGCTATCGCAAAGAAGAATTCTTCCTCGCCCATGAGCATTGGGAAGAGATCTGGCTGAAGTGTGAAGAACCGGACAAGACATTCCTCCAGGCATTGATCCAGACAACGGCCGCATTTCACCACCTGCAGCAAAAAAATCATGCAGGGGCCACATCCCTTCTCCGCGCAGCCCTGCGCCGTCTCGACCCGTTTCCATCCGCGTACGGCGGCATCGAAGTCGAGCCCCTGCGGCAAACAATCCGCATCTGGCTCGACACCCTCAATCGGCAAGAGTCATCGCCGAAAACGCCTTTCCCAAAAATTCGCTGAGTCCCGATTCACCGCATATCGACAAATCCCGCTTCGATAAGTCTGGAATGACCCGCAGCAGCACACGTGTCCCTCCCCGCCAGTCCTCGCTTAAACTAATCTCTCCATGACTGTCCGCATCGCCATCCCCGAGCCCACCTCCACCGATATCGCCTACAACCAGCGCTCACTCCCGCAATACCTCGCCGCGCTTCAGTCCGCCGGAGCCCAAGCCGTGATCGTCCCGCTCCACGAGACCCCCGAGCGCGTCGCCCGTCTCCTCGCCGGCGCTCAGGGAGTTCTGCTCCCCGGCAGCGGTTTCGACGTCGACCCCCAGCGCTACGGCGAAAACCCCATCCCCGCCTGCGCCCCAGCCGACCCCCAGCGCACCGCCGTCGACGAGCTCATGCTCCAGGACGCCTTCAATCTCCACAAGCCCATCCTCGGCATCTGCCAAGGCCTGCAAAGCCTCAACGTCTGGCGCAACGGCTCCCTCATTCAGGATCTCGAGTCTGTCCTCCACACCCCCGTCAATCACAGCCCTGGCCGCGACATCGCCGAGGCCCACCCCGTCGTGATCGCCGCCGGTTCACGCCTGGCACGGCTCATCGCGCCCGACCCGAACGCCGAAGACGCGAAGCGCAATGTGCCGGCCGCGAAGGCCTCGCAGGGCGCGCAGTCCTACGTCAACTCCAGCCACCATCAGGCCATCCATAACGTCGGCGACAACCTCCGCATCGCCGCCATCTCCCCCGCCGACGGCGTCATCGAGGCCGTCGAGCTCGATGCCCCCGATCACTTCGTCCTCGCCGTCCAGTGGCACCCTGAGCGCACCTACTCCGCCAGCCCCTTGTCCCGCGCCCTTTTCACCGCCTTCGTCCGCGCCGCCGAAACCTGGCAGCCCCGCCGCATCGACGAGCCAGTCGCCACCCCGTAACTTCCCTTGGCACGACCCTCACCTTCAACAATTGCAAGATCGAACGCAACGCGGATATCAAGGTCGACCCCCTCCTCCTCGAATACAACTCGTAGATCGCCAGCCTCGCCTTCAACGGTTTCGCCGTACACGACGCCGGTTCATACGCCCCGATTCCCGCATCGATCAACATTGGGTCGGGCTCCGTTGCACAACTGGTTCTCAGCTCCATCAGCAGCGCCAACGTCACGGCCCCCGTCTCATCCGGCGCATTTTCAAGCGTCGGATCCGTCTCCGGCGCAGGCGTCCTCGCAACCGGCTGGGAATTTCCTGATGCCGTCATGGCCAACGGAGTGCCCTACAT
>PLKY01000102.1 GCA_003140785.1 Acidobacteriaceae bacterium
CGATTGCCGGATCCCAGTAGAGCATCCGTCCGCAGCTGTCGCAGATCATCAGTTCGCCCTCGCGCAACTGGTTCCACATTTGCGGGCGCACACCCATACGGCAGCCAGTGCATTGCTGATTCTCGGCACGTGCCAGTCCAGTGCCCCGGCTGGCTGAAATGCGATCGAAGCGCGTGAGCAACTCCGGGTCGATCTGCTGCCGCAGTGCATCGCGTTCCGCCAGCAGCGTTGCAGTTTCACCGGCGATTTCCTGCTGCCGCAGCGCAACCCGCTCGCGCGTCTTGTCCAGAGTCGCGGCCAATTCTTCTACCAGAGAGCGTGCCGTGGCAAGCGCAGCTTCCTGCGCCTCAGTCCGTTCCAGGCTGGCAAACTCCTCGGTGTCGAGGCGCTCAATCTCGCTTTCGGCAAAGCCCACTTCGTGCTCAATCGCCGCAGCTTGCGCGGGCGTCGTGACGGAATCGAGCTGCGCACGGTAGCGCGCCGCCTTCTGCCGATGTCCCGCAACGTCGCGCTCGATGCGATTGCGAAGCGAGTCTTCCCGCGCCAGCGCATCGGAAGCAGCGGCAGCCTGGCGTTGCGCCGCGGCAAGCGCGGCTTCGGCCTGCGTAACCTCGGAGGGTAAGGTTCGCGCCGTCTGCGCCAGCCGGGCTCGCTCCAGGTCGACTGCCTGCAGCTTTACAAGATTTTCAATGTGCGCATGCATTCGTCTACTGAAGTCTATGCCATTGGCCGTCTAATAAGGAAACGCCAAGCAGGAAACGTCTGACGCGACGAAGCCGCCAATTGCATCCAAAGAGAAGAAATGGAACTCGCCGAGAAGCAAACATCGTTCGGACGCAGGCACCGGTGGCTCTTGTGGACAGCCGGTGCTCTGCTCGCGGTGCTGGCAGCCATTACGATTGTTGGGATCGTGACTGCACGCAGGGCTGAGCCTTATCTACGCGCGCGCATTGTGGAGGGTCTGTCCAGCCACTTCCACGCCCGCGTGGAGCTCGACACTTTCCACGTCTCGCTCGGGAATGGTCTACGCGGGGAGTGGGGCGTTTGGGCGCAGGGGCACGGCCTGCGCATCTGGCCTCCGGTCGAGGTAGCGGGTGTTGTGGTGCCCAGCCCAGTTGCTCCCGGTGAGCCGTCCAATCTGCCCCCGAATCAGCCGGTAAATGAGCCTCTAATCAGCCTGGCCACGTTCAGCTTTCACGTGCCCCTCCGCTACAAACCGGACATGCCAATTTCGGTCGGCGCCATTCGTCTTGAGGGCCTTCGCATTCACCTGCCGCCCAAGTCGCGTTTCCTGCATGTTGCACCAGCGCAGAATAGCGATGCCGGCACCGCGCAGCGAGCCCCTCTCCCGGTCAGGTTTCAGTTGAGCACCGTCGAGTGCACGGATGCGGTCCTGATTCACGAGACAAGCAAGCCCGGCAAACTGCCGCTTGAGATAGACATTGCCAGTTTCAAGCTGAGCGATATCTCAGCGAATAACGCCATGCATTTCGAGGCCGAGCTTACAAACCCCAAGCCCATCGGCACNNGAAATTTCGGCCCCTGGCAGGTGTCGGACCCAGGCGAGTCGCCGATCGCCGGCGATTACCGTTTTGACAATGCCGATCTCGGCGACTTCAAAGGGATCGCGGGCATGCTCAGCTCGACCGGCAACTACGTTGGCACACTGCGCGATCTGAATGTCGACGGCCAGACCGACACGCCCGATTTCAGCCTCACGCACTTCGGCAACAAAATGGATTTGAAAACTCAGTTCCATGCCATCGTGGATGGCACCAACGGCGACACGCGCCTCGATCCAGTCAATGCCACGTTGGGACGAACGCACATCACCGCGCGCGGGCAGGTTGTGCGGGCCTTTGCGCACGGAGACAGCAATCCTCGCCATTCCATCGGCCACGACATCGATCTAAATATCGAAGTGAACGGCGGACGTATCGAGGATTTTCTCCATCTCGCCAGCCACGACCCAACACCGCTTCTCACCGGCGACGTGAACTTGCGATCTTCCCTGCACATTCCGCCCGGCAAGGAGCCAGTTCACGAGCGCATGGGGTTGAAAGGCAATTTCGTTCTCGATCATGCCGAGTTCTCCAGCACAAAAGTGCAGGAACGCATCGGGGAACTCAGCCTGCGCGGGCAGGGAAGATCGCGTGATGCAAAGTCTCCGGACCACGAAATCATCCAGTCCAAAATGCAAAGCGACTTTCAGTTGGAAAGCGGCGTCATCACGCTGCCGAATCTCGCGTTCTCCGTTCCAGGCGCGGACATCGCGTTGAAAGGCACCTACAAGCTCGACGGTGGCGGACTGGCCTTCGCTGGAACCGCCAAGATGCAGGCCACGGTTTCGAAGATGGTCGGCGGATGGAAGGGATTGCTGCTCAAGCCCGCCGATCGCTTCTTCAAGAAAGACGGCGCGGGTACCGAGGTTCCGATCCACATCGCCGGCACCTACAAGAATCCCGAATTCGGCATCGATGTGAAGGGCATGCAGCACACCCACCCGCAGCGGCCGGACGAAGCGCCGGTGCCCCCAACGCAACCTCAAGCCTCCGCGCCTGTCTCGCAGCACTGAAGCAACTCGGCGACTCACCCTCTCTCCATTTCTTCGGTCAAGCCGGTAGTGGGTCAGTTTGCTTCCTGTACAATTCGCTGTTACCTCATACATCGTGTCGGAGGGCAGCTATGGATATGCTTTTTTTGATTCCGCTCGCGATTGGCGGCCTTATCTTTCTCACCCTGGTGCTGGGCAGCTTCTTCACCGTCAACACTGCGCAAGTTGCTATCATCACGCGTTTCGGCAAGTTTCTTCGCGTAGCTGAACCGGGGTTGAACTGGAAGGCGCCCTACTTCGATTCCGTGTCCGGCATCGTCAGTCTGCGCGTCAACCAGATCGCGCTAACCATGGAAACCAAGACCAAAGACAACGTCTTCGTTACCATTCCCATCTCGGTGCAGAATCGTGTCCGTCCCGAGAAGGCATACGACGCCTTCTACAAATTGTCCGACCCCGTCGCGCAGATCAAGTCCTATGTCGAACAGGTCATTCTTGGTCACGTGCCCAGCATGACGCTTGATGAGGTCTTTGCCTCGCAATCCAGCATTGCGTTGGCCGTGAAACAGGAACTCGATGCGGACATGGCAGCCTTCGGCTACGAAATTGTGAATGTGCTCGTCACCGACATCATTCCCGACGCCAAGGTCAAGTCGGCCATGAACGACATTAACGCTGCCCAGCGCGAACAGGTTGCCGCCAGTGCGCGCGGCGAAGCCGACAAGATTCTGGTCGTCAAAAAAGCCGAAGCTGAAGCAGAAAGCAAAGCGCTGCAGGGGCAGGGAATCGCCAATCAGCGCAAGGCTATCGTCGAGGGCCTGCAGGCCTCGATCGAGCAGTTCCAAAAAGCAGTCGAGGGCGCGACCTCCCGCGACGTGATGCAACTGGTTCTGGTCACGCAGTACTTCGACACGCTCAAGTCCATCGGCGAAAGCGACAAGACCAGCACGCTCTTTCTGGCACATTCGCCGGGCTCGGTCAAGGAAGTCTCCGACCAGATCCTCGATTCCATGCTGGTCGCGCAAAACTCGATCCGCTGAAGATTGCCGCTCGGACTTGGAAACGCCCCACGCAAGACCCCCGGCATCGCCCACATAGCGTAGGCCACCGGAAATCATCGCTTAATCCTCGTTCAATGTGATACTTTGGCGTGTTCACACCGTTGCCGAGTTTATGAGCAGCGGAAAGAGGGCTTTCGCAGGTCTACCAGACCCTCGAACGAGGAGCCGCAATGCACTGGACCAGCAAGTTTGCAAGCTACACGATATCCCTGTCTCTTGGAGCCGCAGCGCTCGCTGCGCTCAGCCAGACGCCCCAGAAGACGCCACCGACCTCTCCACCGGCAGCGCAATCCCTGAGTCAATCCGCCCCGCAGGAGTGGTGGCGTCATGCCGTCCTCTACGAGATCTATCCGCGCAGCTTTCAGGACTCCGACGGCGACGGCATCGGCGACATTAAAGGCATCACCGCGCGTCTCGACTACCTCCACGACCTCGGCATTGACGCCATCTGGATCACGCCCATGTATCCCTCGCCTGGCGTCGACTACGGCTACGACATCTCCGATTACACGGCCATCGACCCGGTCTACGGCAGCATGGCGGACTTCGACAACCTCGTCGCCGAAGCCAAAAAACGCGATATTCGTGTCATCATGGACTACGTCATCAACCACACCTCCGACCNNGGCAGTGGGACGACAAAACCCGCCAGTATTATTACCACTACTTCTACGTACAGCAGCCGGACCTGAACTGGCGCAATCCTGAGGTCTACACCGCGATGGATGGCGTGCTCGACTTCTGGATGAAGCGCGGCGTGGCCGGGTTCCGCATCGATGCCGTCTCGCGTCTGTTCGAGGACCCGAACCTTCACGACGATCCGTATCTGCCCGGCCGCAATGTCTACGGTGACCGCAACATCCAGCACAAGTACACAGACGACTTGCCCGAAGTGCACGACGTGCTCAAAGAAGTCCGCCGCGTCGTCGATAAGTACCCCGGCGACCCGGTGCTGGTTACTGAAGCGGACGAGCCAAATGTCCAAGCGCTCGCCAAAATGTACGGCAACAACGACGAAGTCCAGTTGCCGATGGACTTCCAAATCGCCGATGTGAATGAACTGTCCGCTCGACGCTTTCGAGATCTATTCAACCAGATCGAAAACAACACCGCGCACGGCCAGCCGGAATACTTCTTCTCGAATCACGACCAGCCACGGCAGTGGGACCGCTATGGCGATGGCGATCACAACGATCAAATCGCCAAGCTGATGGCCGTTCTCGAACTCACCACGCGCGGCACGCCGCAGATGTACTACGGGGAAGAACTCGGCATGCGCACCACCGNNGGCTGGCCCAAAGAGAAAGGCCGCGACGGCGAGCGCACGCCCATGCAATGGGACGCGTCGCCAGAGGCCGGATTCACCACTGCCGCCAAACCCTGGCTGCCCGTGCCGCCCAGCGCCGCTACCTACAACGTCGACGCCGAAAGCAAGAATCCCAACTCAATCTTCAACACCTACAAGCGCCTTCTCGCACTGCGCAAGTCCGACCCCGCGCTCCGCGACGGCACGCAGGAGTCTGTCAACGAAGACGATCCCAATGTCTTCGCATTCATCCGCCGCACAGAAAACCGAACAGTCCTTGTGGCGTTGAACATGAGCGCGCATCCGCACACGGTAGCGTTCCATCTGGTCAACAAGGGCATCACCGGAACCAGGCTCGCACCGCTCTTCAGTT
The DNA here is from genome assembly GCA_003140785.1 of Acidobacteriaceae bacterium. Classification (GTDB taxonomy): domain Bacteria; phylum Acidobacteriota; class Terriglobia; order Terriglobales; family Acidobacteriaceae; genus Telmatobacter. The sequence continues at coordinate 5,295 of PLKY01000102.1, forward strand.
CGCCCGCGTCCGGTTCCGAACCGATTCCGCTGGACCACGTAGCGTTGCCGCCGTTTGGTGCGCTCGTCGCCGCAGTTGAGTAAGAACGAAAACCACCCGGCGCAAAGGTCCCCGCGCGCCTGCCAAATATGTTAGTTTTTCATGCGTCGCACCGCTGTCGAATCCACGAGCAGCGGAAACAATCAGGAGACCGCAATGCACTGGACCAAAAACACCGCAGTCGTTGGCGCGGCTTTGCTTCTCGGCGCCGCGTCCCTTACGGCAATCGCACAAACCGCCGCCGCCCAAACCGAATCCAAAACCAGCGCAGCCGCTTCGAGTGAACTCGACTGGTGGAAAAACGCCGTCCTCTATGAGATCTATCCGCGTAGCTTTCAGGACTCGAACGGCGACGGCATTGGCGACCTGAACGGCGTCACCCAACGCCTCGACTACTTGAAGGAACTTGGCGTCGACGCCATATGGCTTTCGCCTATCTACCCATCGCCGCAGGTCGACTTCGGCTACGACATCTCCGACTACGAGAACATCGATCCGCAGTACGGCACCCTAGCAGACTTTGACCACCTCGTTGCCGAGGCCAACAAACGCCATATCCGCATCCTCATGGACATGGTGATGAACCACACCTCCGACAAGCACAAGTGGTTCCTGGAGTCGCGCTCCTCGCGCACCAATCCGTATCGCGACTGGTACATGTGGCACGATGGCAAAGGCGAAACCGCAACGGATAAAGGTGAGGTTCCCAACAACTGGCAGTCGGACTTTGGTCACTCCGCATGGGAGTGGGACGAGAAGACGCGTCAGTACTACTACCACAAGTTCTATATCCAGCAGCCGGACCTGAATTGGAATAACCCCAAGGTCCACGAAGCTTTCAAGCAGATCATCGGCTTCTGGCTCAAGCGCGGTGTCGGCGGCTTCCGCTTCGACGCCATTACGACGCTCTTTGAAGATCCCAATCTCATCGACGACGATATCCTGAGAGACAAGAACGGCAATACCTATCTGAATAACTACGGCGACATTGCCCTCAACGACACGCGCACCAACAACCTGCCCGGAGTCCATCCCGTGATGCAGGAGATGCGCGCCTACGCCGATAAATTCGATTCCAATAAGTTTCCTGGAACACGGGTCCTCATTGGCGAAACCTATCTTCCCAATATCGCCGAACTCGAAAAGCAATACGGCCCGTCGGATCATCCCGAATTTCAGCTGCCGATGGATACCCAGATTGGTTTCATCAACAAGCTCGACGTTGCCACATTCCGATCCCGCCTCACCGACGCCGAAGAGCATCTCGACGACCACACGCCGCTGCTCGTCTTCGACAACCACGACAACGCACGGCTCGACGTCCGTTATGGCGATGGCGTGCACAACACCGACATCGAGCGCGTCATCTCCACTATCCTTTTCACGAGCCGAGGCGCCTCGCTCTTCTACTACGGCGACGAGATCGGCATGAAAACCACGCCGCCGACGCGCAAGGAAGACGTGAAGGATCCGGTCGGCCTCACCGGCTGGCCCAAGGACAAAGGCCGCGACGGCGAGCGCACCCCGATGCAATGGGACGCAGCCCCGAACGCAGGCTTTAGCTCAGCTTCGGCCAAACCTTGGCTGCCCATACCGCCGGACTACACCACCGTCAACGTCAAGGCGGAAGAAGCAGCTCCAGACTCTCTCTTCGCGTGGTACCAGGCTCTGATCCGGCTCAAGAAAACTAACCCGGCTTTGGCCGCGGGTCCCGAAACCCTGCTCGACAACGAGAATCCGAAGGTCCTGAGCTGGGTCCGCCAGGCATCCGGCAATCTGTCTGTGGTGGTTTCAGTCAACTTTACGGCTGAGCCCCAATCGGTCAGCCTTTCTGTTCCCGGCCCCGGCGCTACCTTGAAGACATTGCTCAAAACACCGGGCGCGCCCGACCCCGTCTCGCTCCAGGCCATTCAGCTCGGGCCCTACGGTGTCTACATAGGAGAGCTCCGGCCTTAGAGCCGTTCTCCAATAAGTA
>PLKY01000037.1 GCA_003140785.1 Acidobacteriaceae bacterium
CGATGTTGGCTAACGGTCACTCAATCGGAACTAGAAGATCCGACCTTCCGCCGCCACTATTTCTTCGATTCGAACATTAAAGCGGGTGGATTCAATCGGTCGACGCAACACGTGCTAGTAGAACTTCTTCTATTGAAGGGATGGTGTTTATGAAGCAAGTGAAGCGGTCGAGACTTTCTGCTGCGCAGAGAACAGATGTTTGGAGGCGATGGAAGGCGGGGGAGTCGTTGCATGAAATTGGGCGTGCCTACAGCAAGGCATCTAGCTGCATTCACTGTTTGTTGGTGCCTCGAGGGGGGATTGCTCCAGCCGCTCGCGCGCGCTCTCGTCTAGCGCTCAGCTTGGCTGAACGAGAGGATATTTCACGAGGCATTGCTGCCGGCTCATCGATTCGTGAGATAGCCATTGGCCTCGATCGAGCGGCGTCAACGGTGAGCCGGGAGATCACCCGCCATGGTGGCCATTCGGCCTATCGCGCCCACGAAGCGGATAGCCAAGCCTGGAAATCCGCGTTGCGACCGAAGAGGTGTCTTCTTGCCAGGAACCGCAAGTTGCGGAAGATTGTTGCGAATAGACTGGTATTGAACTGGTCGCCGGAGCAGATTTCCGGATGGTTGGAGACGCAGTATCCCGATGACGAGGCCATGCGCGTGTCCCACGAGACCATTCACCGTAGCCTGTTCATCCAAGCGCGGGGCGTGCTGAAAAAAGAGCTGATGGAGCACCTGCGGTCCAAGCGGCGCATGCGCCGCTCGCGACATGCAACGGTCAGGGGAAAGTCACGGGGGCAAATCGTCGATGCTCTCTCGATCCGCGAAAGGCCTGCGGAAGTGGAAGACCGAGCGGTTCCTGGGCATTGGGAAGGCGATCTGCTGAGCGGCGCAAAGAATAGTTACATTGCGACTTTAGTAGAGCGTCATTCACGCTTTGCCGTGCTGGTCAAGGTGCCAAGCAAGAATACGGAAGCTGTCGTTGCGGCCCTGAGCCGACGTGTTCGTAAACTCCCGGCGACATTGCGACGCTCGCTGACGTGGGATCGCGGCTTGGAGATGGCCAAGCACAAGGCGTTTACAGTGGCCACCGATGTGAAAGTGTACTTCTGCGATCCGCAAAGTCCCTGGCAGCGCGGCACGAACGAAAACACCAATCGACTGCTGAGACAATACTTCCCCAGAGGAACCGACCTGTCCCCCATCTCTCAAGCGCAGCTCGACCAAATATCGCTACGCTTGAATCAACGTCCAAGAAAGACATTGGGTTTCCAGACTCCTGCAAGTAGACTGCAAGCACGTGTTGCATCGACCGATTGAATCCACCTACATTATCGCGGATAATTTCGNNCTCAATGTCTTTCCTAGATCCTGGGGCGTTTCAGACGATCTACCCCGCCGGGCCGTGAACCACGGCCACGAGCACTCTATCGCCGAAACTCAGCAACGGACGTCAGCATGACGCGAGAGTTACAGTTTTGTCATCGCGTTGCGAGCGCCGACATGCGTAGTGTGACGCGAGTTCCGCGGCCGAGCTGACTGGCGATCTCCGCGCTGCCGCCGTGAAGCGCCAGGATGCTCTGCACGATAGCCAAGCCCAACCCTGTGCCGCCCGATGTCTTGGAGCGCGATGGATCGACGCGGAAGAAGCGATCGAATACTCTCGACAGCGCTTCGGCGGGAATGCCGACACCGGTGTCGGAGACCTCGATGCGAATCGCGGCGACCTCGTTCATGGCCGCCAGCGTCACGATTCCTCCCGGCGGCGTATGTGCAATTGCGTTCGAGACCAGGTTGCTCACCGCCCGCAGCATCAGTGAGCGATCCAGTTCCGCGATGAGCGGCTCGGCCCCATCGTTCACGACAAGCGATATTCCTGCGTCGGTCGCGGAAGCTTCGTAGTAGTCGCGAACCGTGGCCAGCAACTCGCCGATGTTCACGTTCTCGCGATGCAACTCGGTTAAAGGGCTCTCCGCGCGGGCCAGAAACAAGAGATCGCCGATCAGCTCGGAAAGCCGGACTGTTTCTTCCAGTGAAGACTCCAGCACGTCGCGGTACTCGTCGGGCGTCCGTGAGCGNNCCTCGAGATGCGCTCGAAGGATTCTTCAAGCCGCGTCAGCATTTCATTGAATGTCCCGGCCAGCGATGCGAGTTCCGACGGATAGCCTTCCGACCCGATCCGTTCGCGCAGATTCGTCGACGTGATTCTCCGCGCGGTTGCGGCGATCTCTTCGACGGGCCGAATGCCGTGCCGCGCAATCCGGTATCCCACCAGCGGGAAGAGAATCGACGTGGCCAGCAGAATGCCCCAGAACCACAGCCGATAGCGAGCGAGCAGCTCCTCTTCCTGCGAGACGTCGATGGCGATTTGAACCGTGTCGCTGTGAGTCGGCGGCGTGCCGACGGCTACCGCAGCGCTCGCGACCCGGAATGGTCGCCCGTGTCTGCCGGCCATCGCAAACGAACGCTCGGAGCGGCCGCGGGTTCGGCTCGCGAGCTCCGCAAGATCCAACTGCTCGGCCATGCCGGGCGTCGTCATGATCGGCACGTCCTGTTCATCGAGGAGACGAATGTAGAACTGCTGGTAACGGCGGGCCTGCGACTCGAGCACAATCTCTTCGCGCAGCGCATCTTCGTCGTCCGGCCGCTCCCGCAGCATGGTGCGCAGCACGTGCAGTTTGTCGGCAAGGAACAGCTCTGTGCTTCGATCCAGTTCCGTCCGCAGGACGATGTAGAGACTCGCCGTGGCCAGAATGACCAGCACCAGGCCCGCCAGCGAGTAGGCCGCCGAGAGCCGGAACGCCAAGGTTCTGGGCGGGCGCAGCACAGCGGATGCGCTACGATTCGGCTTCGAAGACATAGCCGGCCCCGCGCACCGTGTGAATCAGCTTAAGGGGGAAGGGGTCGTCCATCTTGCTGCGCAACCTGCGCACATTCACATCCACGACATTCGTATCGCTGTCGAAGTTCATATCCCAGACCGACTCGGCGATCAGCGTGCGCGACAGCACTTCTCCGGCGCGCCGCGCCAGCAGGGTCAGCAACAGGAACTCCTTCGAAGTGAGGTCGAGCCTCTGGCCGGCACGCGTTGCGCGGTGGCGCAGCAGATCGATCTCCAGGTCGGCCATACGCAATGTCTCCTGCGGGCGCGGCGTTGAGCGGCGCAAGAGCGAGCGCACTCGGGCCAGGAGTTCGGAGAATGCGAACGGCTTTACCAAGTAGTCGTCGGCTCCCAACTCGAACCCACGCACGCGTTCGTGCACGGCGTCGCGCGCCGTAAGCATTAGGACCAGCGTCTTCCGTTCGGCCTCGCGCAGGCGCGCAAGCACCTGCCACCCGTCCAACACTGGAAGCATCACGTCCAGGATGAGGAGGTCGAAATCGATTTCCTGAGCCAGGTGCAGGCCTTCCAGGCCGTCGGCAGCTTCGTCGATGACGTAACCGGCTTCGCTGAGTCCTTTCTTGAGAAACTTGGCAGTCTTGACTTCGTCTTCGATAACCAGGATTTTCATTTGTCATTCGCCTTTATAACTTCGGATTTGCTATCGGAAGTGCTCACTGGGATCCGGCGAAAGAAAAGGGCCTGCTGTTCGCCATTCGAGCGCTCGCGGATCCTCTCGAGCGTTGCGCCGTCCTCAATGACCGACCCTATTTCTTTCGATAGAAGAATGCGGCCATCTTCATGTTCCTCGATCGAGAAGACGAGGCTGGAATCCTTCCATACGACCAAAGTGTTGAACTCGTCTCCATCGGCTCCGGTCGACACGGAGACCTTCCCATCGGTTGTGTACATCTGTACCGCGTGCCGCGAACTTGCAGAAATGCGTGAGATCGATGTTTCCACCGTGAGTTCCGGGTCGTGATGCTCGATCCGCAGCGTGACGTCGCCCTTGCGCTTCGACTGGCTGCGCTCGTTGTCCTGCTTCCACAAGCCCGAGAAATCGGGCGTCGCCTGCGACCACGCAACGGCCGTTGCCGTTGAAAGCAGGAGGATGCCCAGGAAAATTCGCACAGAGCGAAACATCGATATCTTGCTCTTTCTCATTTGCAGTTTTTGATCGATCCGCAAGGCGGCCACGGTGGCCGCCCGCGGCTCTGTTGGCGGCGATCAGAACTCGAAGCGCAACGCGAACTGCATCTCGCGGGGCGTTCCCGAGCCCACCGGGGTGATCGGCGATACGATGGCCGTGTTCAAGTTCACCGTATTGATGATGCTGCCGAAGCCTGTGGTGTTCAACGGATTGAATGTGGCCTGCGGCTGACCCAACTGCGGGTGATTGAAGATGTTGTAGAAC
>PLKY01000237.1 GCA_003140785.1 Acidobacteriaceae bacterium
TGTTTATGAGATAGGTTCTAGCGCACAGTCAATTTGCAGCCATTTCCTCCAGAGCAGTTGAATGGTCGGCGGCAAACAGAAACTCCTGAAACACATCGTTCGAAACCATGCGTCCGCGCGCGGTGAGGCGCACCGTTTTCCCGTCTGAAACGACCAGGTCAGACTTCACCAAGCGCTCTACCACTTTGAGAGCACGTGAGATCGCATCATCGCCAAATTCGCGCTTGAGGGCAGCTAGCTGCACGCCACGATTCAGCCGCAAACCCAGGAACCATGCTTCCTCCTGCTGCCTCTCGGGCGAGAGCCACGCGATCTCTGCCGGTTGCGGACCGGAGAGATAGTCCTTCAGGTCTTCTACTGTCTTTGATCGCAAGATGTACCGCAATTCGCTTTTTCGCGCCGGCTTGGATGTAGCATCTTTGGCGCGCAAAGCGGAAGAAGCGTCCAGGCCGAGCCCCAGGTATGGCCTCCGCTCCCAATAGCGCATGTTGTGTTGGGACTGGAAATCGTTCCGTGCGAAATTTGAAATTTCGTACTGTCGCAGTCCCGCCTTCTCAAGCCTTTCGATCGCTGTCTCGTACATCTGCGCGATCGCGTCGTCGGTAGGAACCAACTCGGCATGGTAACGCTTCCCATTGCCCAGCAACTCCCGACCCAAACGGGAATCTTCATCCACTTCGAGCATGTAGACGCTAGCATGGGGCACGCCGGTCTCGATCAGCACAGCAAGAGACTCATCCCATGAGGCGAAGGTCTGGCCGGCGAGACCGGCAATCAGGTCAATATTCAAGTTCGCGATTCCCGCCGCCCGTAACCGCCGCAGATCGTCGAGAACCATTCGCCGGTTATGGAGACGCCCACTGACCTGCGCCTCGCGATTCACAAAGCTCTGCACCCCGAGGCTCACGCGGTTCACACCAGCACACACCAACGCGCCGATGGTCTCGTCCGGAAGCTGACCTGGGGCGCATTCGACCGTTATCTCAGTGGTATTCTCAATTTCGAATTCGGCTCGAATCGCGGCGAAGAGCTGGGCGATCAGCTCCGGCTCCAGCAGGCTCGGCGTTCCCCCGCCTAGATATACCGTGTCGACGGTCCGTGGCAGTTCTACACCCATCTCCGCTGCCCATGTGCCCGCACGCTTCAGGTCTTCGAGCAGCCGCTCGATATAGTGCGCGTGCTCGCTGGCCGGATAAACCCCGGAGGCGAAGTTGCAGTAGGTGCACTTGGAGCGGCAAAAAGGAATCGAGATATAAAGACCGAGTCGGTCGCTTTTCGCGCTTGCCATAGATGAATTCTTTCACGAGATCGACGGTCCGCACCCTGCCCCACCGGGGCCCATGCCAGAATGTAGGAAGGAGACCTGGGTTGAAAGCATGGCCAACTCTGGGCATTCTCATTGTCCAGGCATTTCTTTGTCTTGCGCATTGGTTCCTTTATTTCACCTGGACCGCATTCTGGTGGCCGCTGAGTCCTGCGGCAACACTCGCCCTGAAATATGCCCTCATTGGGCTTTCGGTGATCTTCGTCTTAGGGGCATTGCTCGGTTTCCGATTTACCAACTGGCTCGTCGCCTTCATTTATCAGATCGCCGCGGTCTGGCTCGGTCTGCTGAACTTTTTCTTTTGCGCGGCATGTCTCGCCTGGATCATCGACTTTGCGCTCCGCTTCGTGTTGCCGGGCAACGACCATCTTCGAGCACGGCCTGCGATTGCGGGTGTTCTCTTCATTGCGGCGGTTGGTACCGGCATCTACGGAATTGTGAATGCGCGCGTGATTCGCATCCGCCGCGTACCTGTAAAACTGGAAACATTGCCCGATTCATGGCGCGGTAGAACAGCGCTGGTGATGAGCGATCTGCACCTGGGAAACATCAACGGTGTGCGATTTGCCCGCCGCATCACCGAGATGGCCAAACAACTCAACCCTGATGTAATCTTCATCCCCGGCGATTTATTCGATGGCACCAAAGCGGGGCCGGAGAAAATCGCGGCCCCCTTATTTGAACTGGCGCCGCCCTTTGGCGTTTTCTTCGTGTCGGGCAATCACGAGGAATTCGGCGGCGCCACGCACTATGCTGAGTCGCTCAAGCACGCCGGATTTCATGTGCTCGACAACGAACGGGTCACCATCGATGGTTTGCAGATCGTCGGCGTGCCTTACGAGGTTTCGAATTATCCCCTCCGGCTCCGCCACATTCTTATGAGCCTCCATTTGAACGATGGCACCGCCATCATTTTGTTGCAGCACGTTCCCACGCGGCTGCCAGTCGTGGAACAGGCAGGTGTAAGTCTTCAGCTGAGCGGCCATACGCACGGAGGACAGGTCTTTCCTTTCTCATGGATTACTCGCAGGGCGTTCGGCAAATTCACTTATGGGCTGCAACGCTTCGGATCGCTGCAGGTGCTCACTTCGAGCGGCGCAGGCACGTGGGGACCGCCGATGCGCGTGGGAACCCATCCAGAGGTCGTCTTGCTCACCTTCGAGTAGAGATGTTCTTATAGTCCTTCCGATTTTTTGGAATCGACAATTGATTCGAAAGAGGACGGTCTATGCACGCACTTCGCAAGCGCAATTCTCTACTACTCGTCATTGCGGCGCTCATAGCCGTTTCGGCAGTCCGCGCACAGCAAGCAGGCAGCGGTTCGGCTGGAACCGGACCGGATCTCAATTTTCCCACCGTGCTCTACGGCGTGGCCTACTACAACGAGTACATGCCCGGCGATCAAGTTGCCCGGCTCGATAAAGACATCGCCTTGATGAAGGCTGCCGGCCTGAATGTCGTACGCATGGGCGAGTCCACGTGGAGTCTGTGGGAGCCGGAAGATGGCCAATTCGAATATGCGTGGATGGACCGCGTCGTCGATACGATGGGAAAGGCCGGCATCAAGGTCATCCTCGGCACGCCGACTTATTCCATCCCCGCGTGGATGGCTCACCAGCATCCGGAGATTTTTGCAGAGCGGATTCCGCCTGGGCCGTTCGGCGGCAGACCAGTGCCGAGCGTGTACGGCATTCGCCAGAACATGGACACAGATTCGCCCGCATACCGCTTTTACGCCGAGCGCCTGATTCGGCACATCGTCGCGCATTACAAGGACAATCCAACGGTGATCGGCTGGCAACTCGACAACGAGACCTCCAGTTACGATGCTGCCAATCCCGATGTATTCATCGGCTTTCAACACTACCTCGAGAAGAAATTTGGCACGCCTGAGGCGCTGAGCAAGGCATGGTTTCTGAACTACTGGGGCGAGAATCTGCACACCTGGGAAGACCTGCCCAGGCGCGATGGCACCATCTCAACGGGATACAAGCTGGAGTGGTCGCGCTGGAGCCAGATGCGCGTCACCGACTTTCTGCATTGGCAGGCGGCTCTGGTACGCGAGTGCGCAGGAGCGCGGCAGTTTGTCACCACCGACTACGGTGGGATGATGAAACGCGACGTGAACGAAGGGGCCATCGCCGAAGCGCTCGACATCGTAGCCGACAACATTTATCACGGCACGCAAGACCACTACGATGGGTCCTTTCAGGCTTTGCAGAGTGACTTTTCTCGCTCACTGAAACACGGAAATTTCCTGGTGACCGAGACCAACGCGCAGACAATCGGATGGACTTCGCAGAGCCAGTATCCCCCCTACGATGGGCAGCTGCGCGAGGATGTCTACACGTATCTGGCGAGCGGCGCGAACATGGTGGAGTACTGGCACTGGGCATCGATCGCGGCGAATCAGGAAACCTACTGGAAAGGTATTCTGTCGCACGACCTGGAGCCGAATCGCGAGTATGCCGAAATGAGCCGCACGGCACACGAGTTAGAGAAGGTCGGGCCGCATCTTGTCGGATTGAAGATTCATAATGATGTCGCAATTCTTTGGAGCCGCGATTCGGCCAACGCGATCAGCTTTATGCCTTATGGGGGCGGCGTGCCCGCGAGAAGCTGGACCGGGGAACCCGACGGCTACCTGTCCCTGGTGCAGCAAATGCACAAAGCGCTCTACGACCTGAATGTGGGCTCAGATTTTGTCTTCCCCGAGACGCAGGATTTTTCCGCCTACAAATTGCTCATCGTGCCCGCGCTATATATCGCCGACGATGCGGTGTTGCAGCGGATCTCCGATTATGTAAAAAGTGGCGGGCACGTAGTGATGACGTTCAAGAGCGGATTCGCCAATGAGAACTCTGCGGTGCGCTGGGTGCGCGCGCCGGGCCCGCTGCGCGAGGCTGCAGGCTTGAGCTATCAGGAGTTTTCGAACCTGGAGCATCCGCTTGCCCTCAAGGGCGATCCCTTCCAGCTGGGGGATGCCAACAAGGTCCAGTACTGGGCTGAGTTTTTGATGCCCGAACACGCGAAGGCGCTCGCATACTATGACCATCCTTTCTTCGGGAAGTGGCCTGCGATTACTGAGAATCAATTCGGCTCCGGCACTTTGTTGTACGAGGGAACCTATCTTTCCGATGGGTTGCAAACGGCGATGCTGAAGCGGGCAGTCGGGGAAGCCGGGCTTACGAGCGGCGATCAGCAGCTTCCGGCGCGCCTTCATGTGCAGCACGGCATCAATCGCATGAGCAAACACGTGCACTATTACTTCAACTACTCGGCCACTCCGCTCAAGTTCAGCTATGCGTATGGGGACGGCACCGATCTGCTGGAGGGAAAGGCCGTTGCGCACGGACAGGAAATCGAGATCGGGCCGTGGGACCTGGCCATTGTTGAGGAGCGCTAGATTCTCTTCCGCCCTGATAGGATGATCTGTCCTAAAAAAACGTTTGAGTGAGGTTTTCAATGACGCAGACTTTTTGCAGCGCCCGTAGTGGGATTGCGGCGCTCCTGCTCGTTTTGCTCGTGTGCATGAGTTGCCACAGTAACGCACAGCGCCCCCCACAGCCGGCGCCGCCCACGGGTCCCTGGATGAACGCGACTCTCTCGTCCGATGAGCGCGCAGACCTTGTGCTGAAAGAGATGACGCTCGACGAGAAAGTCGCTCTTCTCCACGGCGTCGGAATGCCCACCGACGAGCCGGTCACGCCTGAGAATGCGCCGTCGAATCGCGGTGTCGGCTACGCGGTCGGTGTTCCGCGACTGGGGATTCCGGGCATCGATATGAGCGATGCGGCCTATGGTGTGCGTTCCAGCGGCGTCAACGGACGCTATTCCACTGCCTTACCCGCGAATGTGGCAGCGGCGGCGAGTTGGGATCCCGATGCGGCGTTTGAATACGGCGCACTCATTGGGCGCGAACTGCGTGCGCAAGGCTTCAATATGTCGCTGGGCGGAGGCGTGAATCTTACACGCGACCCGCGCAACGGACGCACATTTGAGTATCTGGGTGAGGACCCTGTTCTGGCGGGATCGCTGGTGGCCAAGCTCATTGAAGGAACGCAATCGGCGCACGTCATCGGCGACATCAAGCACTATGCCCTGAACGACCAGGAGAGCGGACGCAACGCGGTCAACATCAACATCGGCAAACGTGCGGCGCGCGAGAGCGACCTACTTGCGTTCGAAATCGGCGTCACCAAGGGCCATCCCGCCGCCGTGATGTGTTCNNTGGGGCGGCACGCATAGCGCGGAAAAAGCGTCCGCCGCAGGACTCGACAATGAGGAACCTGGCGACTTCTTCTTCAGCGCCAAATACAAAGCCGCCGTGGAAGCGGGCACAATTTCAACCGCTGAGCTGGATGAGCATGTGCACCGCATCCTGCGTTCGATGTTTGCCTCGGGCGTCATCGATTATCCGCGCCAGCGCAGCGTGATCGATCCGTTCGAGGGATTTGAAACTTCGCGCAAGATCGAAGAGGGCGGCATTGTGTTGTTGAAGAATGAGCGCGCTGCGTTGCCGCTGAATGCCGCGAGACTGCACACCATCGCAGTCATCGGTTCGCATTCGGATGTGGGCATGATCTCTGGCGGCGGCTCGGCGCAGGTCGATCCGATCGGTGGAAACGCGATCGATCCCCCGGGCAAAGGCGCGACACATTGGCAGGAAGAGATATGGTTTCCGACTTCACCCCTCAAAGCAATCCAAGCGCGCGCACCGAAAGCAACGGTCAAATACGACCCTGGCACGGACCCCACAGCAGCAGCGACTGCGGCGAAGGGCGCGGATGTGGCCGTCGTGTTTGCCCACATGTGGGCGAGCGAAGGAATGGATCTGAAGAGCCTCACGTTGCCGCACGACCAGGATACCGTGATCGCGGCGGTGGCCGCGGCCAATCCCCACACGATTGTGGTACTCGAAACTGGGAATCCCGTGACGATGCCCTGGGTCAGCGCTCCCGCGGCGATTCTTGAAGCGTGGTTCGCCGGCAACGACGGAGCGGACGCCGTGGGCAATGTTCTGTTCGGGACCGTGAATCCCAGTGGCAAGCTGCCGAATACTTTTCCAAAGAGTGAGGCGGACCTGCCTCATCCCACGCTGACCACGCCGCCACCCGAGTCGGATCATTTCTCGGGACCGGCTTCGCCAGAGCAATGGGCCAAGGGATTGCCGCCATTCCAAGTCACGTATGACGAAGGCGCGAAGGTGGGTTACAAGTGGTATGACGCCGAAAAGAAGCCTGTGCTATTCCCCTTTGGTTTCGGACTTTCGTACACCACGTATCGCTACTCTGGGCTTCAAGTCACGCCTGGCGACGATGTGAAGGCGACGTTCACATTAACGAATACAGGGCCTCGTGAAGGTTCGGAGATCGCCGAAGTCTACGCGATGCTGCCGGACGCGGCGGGCGAGCCTTTCAAGCGCCTTGTCGGTTTTACGAAGTTGAAGCTCGACGCGAAAGAAAAACGCACCGTGACAGTCGAAATCGATCCAAAGTATCTGTCGATTTTCGACGAAGCGAAGGATGGATGGACGCTGGTTCCCGGCGACTACACAATTCTGGTCGGCGGCTCGTCTCAGGATTTGCCGTTGAAGGCGACGGTGAGCCTGAAGTAGCCATATCTGAAATTGACCGGCGAAAACAGCTCGGCTTCGCCGGTCAATTTCAGCGGAATTACTCAGCCTCCGGCGGGACCTGCTCCAATAGCCGCTTCCACGTCTTCTGGTTTCTGCGGAAGCTGCGCTTCAGGTCCTCAAGAATGCGCTCGAAATCCGAATTCG
>PLKY01000008.1 GCA_003140785.1 Acidobacteriaceae bacterium
CCTTTATCGCGTACGGACTGGCATTCCAAAGAAGGTTTGTGCCGAATCTTGAGGAAAAGCTGGTCGTTTCGTTGCAGGAATCTCCCGTTGGTTTCGAGTTGCAAATCGATGATGGAGAAAAGGTTCTGGCGCGCAGCGTTGTGGTTGCCGTCGGAATTAGCCACTACTCATATCTGCCTCCGGTTTTGGCCGGACTTCCCAAAGAGGCTGTCAGCCACAGCTCGGCGCACAGCGATCTTGCCGCATTCAAAGGTCGCAGTGTAGCGGTCATCGGCGCCGGCTCGTCGGCTCTCTATCTGGCGGCCTTATTGCACGAGGCTGGCGCGTCAGTTCAGGTGATTGCCCGCAGCTCGGTGATTCGCTTTCAGGACCCGCCGGGCGGAAAGAGCTCCTTCACGCATCGGTTGCTCAATCCCAGAACTGGAATCGGCTCTGGCATGCAGTTGTATTTTTATGCCAATGCGCCTCATTGGTTCCGTCATCTGCCGGAAAGCCTGCGGCTCGATCGAGTCCGGAAAACTCTGGGTCCCGCTCCCCCGTGGTTTACGAGAGAACAAATCGACGGGAAGGTTCCATTTCATCTCGGCGTCGAGATTATATCTACCGAGGTGAGGAGGGGGCGGCCTGCCTTGCTCTTAAAGGATGCAGAGGGCAACCAACGGTCCGTGGAAGTCGATCATGTTATCGCAGCAACTGGATACCAGGTGGATCTCGAAAGACTGCAGTTCTTGAGCCAGACCGTCCGGAAAAAGATCCGAACAACAGGGAATGCACCGGCCTTGTCGGCGTCCTTCGAGTCTTCGGTCCCGCGACTTTATTTTGTGGGAGTATCATCGGCGAACTCCTTTGGTCCCGTGACGCGATTTGCATTCGGAGCGGATTATACTGCACGCCGGATCTCGAAACGACTGATCAAGCCGATTCGGGACGCAAAAAAGGTCTACGCTAGAAATGAAGGCGCTCGTGCACCCGAACGCGTATGACAACACAGCCAGAGATTCCGAAGAGGTCATGAACAGAGCCGTTATGCAATCCAACGGACGCGGCTCAGTTCGTCCAAGAATCCTGTTAGCGGATACCAATCGCTGGCCATTGGGTCCGCGCCTGGCCATGGGTTTCGCCAGCATGGGAGCGGAAATCTCTGTCGTGTGTCCTTCGCCTGGCCATCCCGCTGCCAAGACAAGCGTAGTGCGGCGAACTTTTCCTTACCTGCCCAGACAACCGCTCGCATCTCTGAAGCGCGCGATTGAGACGGTCGATCCCGACATTATTCTGCCTCTTTGCGATCGTAGTGTGCAGTACCTGCATGCGCTGCATTTGGCGGCAACCTCCAACGACGGGCCGGATTCCAAAATCGCCTTGTTGATCGAACGCTCACTTGGAGCGCCAGCAAGCTTTCAGATTGTATCGAGCCGGCACCAGCTTCTTCAAACTGCGCACTCCGAAGGGATACGAGTACCAGAAATGATTGCGATCGACAGCGTGACCGAGCTCAATCTATGGTGCACGAAGACTGCTCCGCCCTGGGTGACTAAAGCAGATGGCACGTGGGGTGGCCGCGGAGTACGCATAGCAAAAAACGCCAACGAGGCTCTGCAAGATTGGCAAGCGCTTAGCCTGCGTCCCAGTCTGCTGGAACTAATCAAACGGCTTAGCCTGAACCGCGACCGGGGGTGGATCCTTTCGGAGTGGTGGAATCATGCCCGGCCCAATATCCTGGTTCAGTCGTATATTCACGGGCGACCTGCCAACTGTGCCGTCGTTTGCTGGCAAGGCAAGCTCTTGGCGGGCATCGCTGTTGAGGTTGTCCAGGCGCAAGGCCCGACGGAACCCGCCATTGTGGTTCAGGTGGTGGAAGGGTCCGAGATGTTACGAGCGGCGGAGTTGCTGGCGCAGCGCCTCGATTTGTCCGGCTTTTTTGGCTTGGACTTTATGATAGAAGAGGGTACGGAATTGCCTTACTTGATCGAGATGAATCCACGATGCGCGCCACCATGCCCAATGCCTCTCGGCCGCGGCCGCGATTTGATCGCAGCTCTATGGGCTCAATTGACAAATGAACCAATGAACGAACGAAAGCCTGTAACGAACAAGACCAGGATTACATATTTCCCGCGAAACGGAGGGGGGGCCAACCATGGAGCCGATGTCATCCCGCCGGATACCACATACTATGATCTTCCCGAAGGAGAGTTACAGTTAGTTGAGGAACTTCTCCATCCCTGGTCGGCCAGGAGTCTGCTGGGCCAGATTCTCGATTTTGTCCGGAAAATCGCGACACGGAACAAAACCTCGACCAGTTACATCTTTAAAAAGGCCCTTGAGCCGGTAAATCCCGATACACAGTCGGTCCTTCGCAGATGAGCCTATTTCACCAGCATGCTTCGACAAGTTGCTTCAAGATACGATGGTCTTAGGAGTTCTTACCATTGTTGCGCTGAACTTTAGCAGATTGACTGCAACCTAAACCAGTCGGAGACTAACACCCCGGTTCAAAGGAAGGGGACCTTCAAAACTGCACCAGGTTGACTATCTCTATGGCACAAATCATCGGGCAGTCCACCCGCCAATTTTTCATCGGATCACTGGAAAAGCCACATATGACCGAAGTGCTTGTTGAAGCTGATCGCATCGAACGCCAGTACTGGCGAGACCTTTGGCGCTTCAGAGAATTGTTTTTCTTCTTAGTGTGGCGCGACCTCCTTGTGCGCTACAAGCAAACTGTTGTTGGGGTGAGTTGGTCATTGATTCGACCGTTCCTGACCATGGTTGTTCTTACCGTGGTCTTCGGGAAGCTGGGCAAGATGCCTGCCGATGGTCTGCCATATCCCCTCCTGGTTTTTTGCGGAATGCTCCCTTGGCAGTTCTTTTCGACTGCGATAACGGAGAGCGGCAACAGCCTCGTGTCGAATGCAAATATGATCTCAAAAGTGTATTTTCCGCGGTTAGTAATTACTGTTAGTAGCGTGATGACAAGTTTTGTTGATTTTCTGATATCGGCTATCTTTCTTGTTGCCTTAATGATGTGGTATCGCTTTATTCCGCCGATTCAGGTGTTATGTTTGCCCTTTCTTGTTATGCTTGCTGTGGGTGCATCCCTCGGAGTGGGGCTCTGGATCGCAGCTCTAATGGTTGAATATCGTGACTTTCGATTTATCGTTCCGTTCATAGTCCAGTTCGGACTCTATCTTTCTCCTGTTGGGTTCCAGAGCAGCGTCGTCCCTCCGCGGTTCCGTCTGCTCTATTCGCTGAATCCAATGGTTGGTATTATTGACGGTTTCCGTTGGAGCCTCCTGGGAGGAAGGGCTCCGATTTACCGGCAAGGATTGGTGATTTCGGTTATTGAAGTCGCGAGTCTAATCGTGTCGGGAATCTGGTATTTCAGAAGGACCGAGCGAACATTTGCTGACGTGATTTGACCCTGAATACGAGCGCCACCCAAAATGTCTGAGACAACAGAATTTGCAATTTCCATTGAGAATGTGGGAAAGCGATATTCGATCGGCCGCCAGCGGTCGAGCGATGACGGAATGCGCCACGCCATTGAAAGCGCGTTACGCGCTCCGAGATCCTGGCTTCGAGCGCGTCATCAACAGAATACGAAGAAGGTGGATTTTTGGGCGCTTAGGAATGTTTCGGCTCAAATTAAACATGGAGAGATCGTCGGTATCATCGGAAGAAACGGAGCCGGGAAAAGTACTCTGCTGAAGGTTTTGAGTCGGATCACAGTTCCTACCGAAGGCAGGATGCGGATCAATGGCCGCATTGCGAGTCTCCTCGAGGTCGGCACTGGGTTTCATCCGGAACTCACTGGACGCGAGAACGTCTTTCTAAATGGCGCTATTCTCGGGATGAGCCGCGCTGAAATTGTGCGTAAGTTTGATGAAATAGTCGAATTCTCCGAGATCGAAGAATTCCTAGACACGCCGGTCAAGCGATATTCGTCCGGCATGTATGTCCGACTGGCGTTTTCCGTCGCCGCACATCTTGATCCAGAGATTTTGATTGTGGATGAGGTTCTGGCGGTTGGTGATTCCTCCTTCCAAAAGAAATGTCTAGCGAAAATTGCGAGCTATGCACAAGCAGGTAGGACAGTCTTATTCGTGAGCCACAATCCCGATGCCGTTCGCACCTTGTGTCAGAGAGGGATATGGCTGAAGAATGGACATCTATATCGCGACGGGAAAGCGGACGAAATCATCGAAGACTATTTCAATGACATCGCCATCGAGAAATGCCAGTCTCTGTCAAATACAGAGCACGGTCTTTCAATTCAGAAGGTTCTGCTGAGAAACGAGCGGGGACAAGAATGCAGCCGGTTTTTTCCGGGCGACGACTTGGTTGTAGAAGTGCACTATGACGCGCAAAAGCGCATCGAGAACCCTATTTTCGCATTAGGAGTCGCGGGGAAAAACGGACCCTGCTTCACTTCTAATATGCTTTTGGACGGACATAGGCCTCGTTTTCTCGAAGGAACCGGTACGCTGACTTGCACGTTCAAGTCGGTTCCTTTGCTGCCACAGGATTATTCAGTGAAGTTAGGGGTGAAAGCCGAGAACGTCATCGATACGATCGTTGCTTATCAGGAGGTAGCCTATTTCACTGTCGCCGGGGATTTGGCGGAATATGGCTATAAGGGGGCGTTTGAGACTCATGCACGTCATTCGACCGCGGTAGTGGTGCCCTATGAATGGCGCCTACCAGACGGCTCTACAGTGGCTGTGTCACTGAATCGGCAAGCTCCTGTTTTATCCGGTTGGGAGCGATGATCTTTCGGTTTAACGTGCTGCGGACAGGGACGGTACTTGAAATGTATGTACCAATGGGTTGTTTAGTCCACAAATGAAGGTCTTTTTCGTCGGAGACAACAGAACCAACCTGAACTGGGGCCGGGCTGCAAGCATCGCACTGCGGGAACTCTTATCTAGAGATTTCGAAATCACAGGCTGCGTAAAAGGAGAATTCTTCGACCTTTCGGTGGCCGAGGCGGGATTCGTTGGCACACTTACGCCTCCGGGGTATTACGGGCTGTACCGAAGCTTGTGGAATAGACGACGGCGCCGCCCGTTTTCCTGGTATCTGAAGTTGGAAAGTCTTTACGGAGCCAAGGACTTTATTGACGAAGAACCCACTGTTAGCGTCGATCGTCTTCTCCGTCATAAGCACCAATATTGGGCTTTCGAGAGAATCTACAGGGAAGCCTCCGAAGCCGATGCGGTGGTGATCGACGGGGATGGGGACATCATCCTCTCCACTCCTCCGCGTCGTCAGACGCTTTTTATCCTGGCAATGATCGAGCTTGGACTGCGGCTCAAGAAACCAGTATTCGTTGTAAATTCGATGATCTCCGATTGTCCGTCGACCGGAAGGAATGCCAAAACTCTACAGGTGGCCACGCGACTCTTCGGGGAGTGCAAGGGCGTTTATTTGCGTGACCCTGAATCTCTAAGGTATGTTCAAACCGAAATCCCTGCGGCGAAGTCCAGATTCATTCCGGATTCCTTATTTGCATGGTATTCCCGTTTTGCCGACGGCCGCTCGCTTCCACCGAATGATGGCGATTTTCTTTTACCGTATCCGGAGCGAGTCGAGTATTGGGGCAAACTCGATTTCTCTCGGCCATACATATGCATTGGAGGTGGAGCAAGGGCAGGCGGGGATCCGGAGCGAGCAGCGCAATCTTACGGAAGACTCGTCGATGCGATTGCGAAGCTCGGATTGCGTGTTTATCTCACTCAGAATGATGTCCCAGATTCGTTTCTGCAGATCGTCGCGAAGGAAAAGGGGATTGGCCTTGTTCCGGTAGAAGCACCGATCGTTGCTTGCGGATCTGTGCTGGCAAATGCGCGTCTCTTCATTTCCGGACGTTATCATCCATCGATCTTTGCTTCGCTTGGCGGTACGCCGTGCATTTTTCTCGGCTCCCATGCCCACAAAATGGGGAGCTTGGCCCAGGTCCTGGAATATGACGATGGCTTGGAGTTCAATGCTTTTCCGTCTGATTCAGATATAGAGGAAATCGTCGCGACCGCGCGGAACTATCTCGGCCGAGGCGAGGCTTTGCGAATGCGAATCCGGCAGGTAGCTAAAACTCGTTGCGATGAAGTAAGCCATCTTCCAAGCTTTCTAAAGGAAGAGTTGGAAAAAATGACGAAGTCTGAGACGTAGTGACTCGCGCACCGGAGAAATGCATGGATCCTATCGTAGTAATCGGTGGCGGTGGCCATGCAAAGGTAGTGCTGAGTATTCTCCACAAGCTAGGGAAGTATCAGATTCTTGGTTATACCGACCTCAGGGATAACGGAGTGTTGCTGGGAGCAGATTATCTTGGGTCTGATCAAGAACTCACCTCTATGGCAGCGGAGCGGACTAGTTTAAATGCGGTGCTTGCGATAGGGCAGGTGGGCCTTGGTAAGGCTCGCCAGGAGCTTCAAACCCGGCTGCAATCGCTTTCGTTGTCATTTCCAAGTATTGTTTCACCTAACGCGGTCGTGAACGAAGAAGTTAGGATTGGTGCAGCCGTCACCGTGATGGATGGAGTGGTCATCAACAGCGGGGCATCGATAGGCCACGGAGCGATTGTGAACACGAACAGCACCGTTGAACACGATGTTCGTATCGACGATTGGGTGCATATCGCGCCTGGCGTCACGATTTCAGGCGGAGTCACAATTGGACGCTTTTCGATGATAGGGGTGGGCGCAACGGTCATCGAAGGGAAACAGATCGCGAGTGAATGTATTGTTGGCGCGGGTGCGACCGTGGTGCACGATCTTAAAGAACCCGGCGTGTATGTTGGGAGCCCAGCTCGGCGGATTCGATAATTAAATATGGCGAGAGTCTTCATTATTGCTGAGGCCGGAGTGAATCATAATGGCTCTCTCGATCTTGCTTTGCAGCTAGTCGACGCGGCAAAGGCCAGCGGAGCCGATGCGGTAAAGTTCCAAACGTTTAAAGCGGATCAGCTGGCGACGCGCTCTGCCCACAAAGCAGCCTATCAGGAACGGACGACTGCAGAATCTGAAACCCAGTTTGAAATGCTACAGCGCCTGGAACTCGACACCGCTGCACACCGTCGGATTATCAAGCATTGCGGAGAGTCCGGTATTCAATTCTTGTCGAGCCCGTTTGATATCCGAAGCGTTGATTTACTCGATTCGTTGGATGTTTCGCTTTACAAGGCGCCCTCGGGTGAGATCACCAATTTTCCATTTCTTCGGCGTCTCGCTCAAAAAGGAAGACCGATCATTTTGTCGACCGGGATGTCGACTCTCGGAGAAGTGGAAGAAGCAGTGCAGGTCCTTAGAGATGCCGGTGCAAGGCAATTAACGCTCTTGCATTGCGTCACGGAGTATCCTGCGCCATACGGTGAAGTCAATCTGCGTGCCATGCAGACGCTCAAATTCGCCTTTGGTCTTCCTGTTGGTTATTCCGATCACACTCCGGGTATTGAGATTTCCATTGCGGCAACGGCTTTAGGCGCGGAGGTGATCGAAAAGCATTTCACACTTGATCGCTCACTTCCGGGGCCGGATCACGCTGCGTCGCTGGAGCCCGACGAACTGAAGGAGATGGTGACTGCCATTCGCAACGTGGAAGCCGCTCTTGGTTCCGGCATTAAGGCGCCCGCCCCTTGCGAAGTTCCGAACATTTCCGTTGCCCGTAAGAGCATCGTTGCTGCTAAGCCGCTGCCTGCAGGCCACAAGTTGTGTGAGGAAGATTTGGAAATCAAGCGTCCAGGGGATGGACTTGCTTCCAAGTTCATTCCAGCATTGCTTGGACGGACCTTGCGAGCAAGCGTAGACAGAGACGCGGTTATTCGATGGGATCATCTGGCGTGAAGCGGCGGAAGATCTGCGTTGTTACAACAAGCCGTGCCGATTTCGGCCTGTTATCCGGACTTATCAAGGCTATTCAAACGGATCCTGCTCTTCGGTTGCAGGTAATCGTGTCGGGTATGCATCTCTCGCGACTGTTTGGGCAGACATGGCGGGAGGTCGAAGCTCATGGCATCGGGATCGATCGAAAGATACGCTTAAGGCTTTTAGGTGGATCTGATCTAGACAATCTAAATTCGATAGGTCTGGGGATGAAGGGATTTGGACAGGCTTTTTCAGAGCTTAGACCGGATATCGTCGTTTTGCTTGGGGATCGATTCGAGTTACTTGCCCCTGCGGTTTCAGCTGTGATGCTTGGTATTCCGATCGCCCATATTCACGGGGGGGAGCTAACCGAAGGCGCGATTGACGATTCTGTGCGTCATGCAATCACGAAAATGGCATCGTTACATTTTGCCGCGACCGAAGCGTATCGAAAGCGCATTGTCCAAATGGGGGAATCACCTGAGCGAGTGTTTAACTTCGGTGCACCTGGACTTGATCAAATTCACAATGTGCCTCTAATGACACGGCGGCAGGTTGAACAGGAGCTCGGGATCAGCCTTCTGAAGCCTGTTGCACTTGTCACCTATCATCCAGTTACTCGTGATCG
Organism: Acidobacteriaceae bacterium; assembly: GCA_003140785.1. Lineage (GTDB taxonomy): Bacteria > Acidobacteriota > Terriglobia > Terriglobales > Acidobacteriaceae > Telmatobacter. Next base: position 8,491 of record PLKY01000008.1, read on the forward strand.
AGGTAGCGCGGAAGACCAGGTTAGCTTGTTGATTGCAGCTATAAAGGCGAGCGGCCTGAAGGCGATTTTTACGATGGCAAATGCTGATGCGCAGGGCAACATCATCAATGGTCGGCTGCAGGCTGCGTGCGCGGAGAATCCTGGGCGCTTCCAATGGGTCCCACACCTTGGCCATCGCCGATACCTGAGCTGTCTCAAGCACCTCGCCGTTATGGTAGGGAATTCTTCGAGTGGGCTGACGGAAGCACCTTCGTTTCGGATGCCCGTTGTTAATATTGGGGACCGGCAACAGGGGCGGGTCCGCGCACAAAACATCATCGATGTCCCGTGCACGAAAAAGGCAATTCTGGAGGGAATCCGGCGTGCAATCTCTCCGCGCTTTCGTAACTCGCTGCACAGAATGCGCAATCCCTATGATCGCTTTCACGATGGGCGAGCGAGCGAGCGAATCAAGAATGTACTAAGAGATGTAGTAATCTCGCCTAAATTTATAAAAAAGCAGTTTCAAGATCTAAACCAAGAGGAACTCTACAAATGACGCCTACTCATGGGCAAGATTGGTCAGAATCGGTTGAGACAATTTTGATGGAAGACAACGTCAAAGCATTTCTTCTGCCGCAGACGCATACCATCCGGCAAGCGATGGAGCAGCTGGAAAAAACCGAGGAAAAGATCGTCTTTGTGGTGGACGAGGAGTCGCGGCTCGTCGGTTCGTTAACCGATGGCGATATCAGGCGCTGGATTCTTTCCGACGGCGATCTGAAAGCGGAAGTGCTCCGGATTTGCAATCGGAGTCCGTACGTTGCGAAAGAGGGCTTTGCGATCGATCAGTTGCGCACCGAAATGCTCAACGGCAATTTCGGCTGCGTTCCTGTCATCAGTTCGTCTCGCGAAATCATACAGCTAGTGTTTTGGAAGGAGCTGCTTCAGGGAGAAGTAGGCGTCAAGCTAAAGCGGCAACTGAACTTGCCGGTAGTGATCATGGCTGGGGGGCGCGGAACCAGACTGGCTCCATTTACAAACGTTTTACCTAAACCGCTTATCCCTGTCGGTGATAAGACAATTATTGAATTAATCATCGATCAGTTTTTACCTTATGGGCTGGACCAATTTCATCTTTCGATCAATTATAAATCGAAAATCCTGAAGTCCTTTTTTGAAGAGCTATCGCCAGCGTATTCTGTCAGCTTTTTAGAAGAACGGGAACCGCGCGGCACTGCGGGCGCCCTTCGCGCGCTTTACTCACCAGTTTCGGAAAACTTGATTGTTACGAATTGTGACATCGTGATTGAAGCGGACCTGGCCGAATTGGTATCTTTCCATCAAGACAACGACTACGATCTAACTCTGGTTGCCTCCCTCAAGGACTACAACATTCCATATGGCGTGTGTGAACTGGAGAAGGGCGGAAGTTTGGCTCGCATTAAGGAAAAGCCGCAATACAGCTTTCTGATTAACACTGGGATGTATGTCGTGCGGCGCGACCGGCTCAATTTGATTCCAGAAGAAATGAAGTGCGACATGACCGACTTCATTGAGGAGATCAAGCGCGCAGGTGGACGCATCGGCGTCTTTCCGATTGGCGAGAATGCCTGGACAGATACGGGTGAGTGGACCGAGTATCGCAAAGCACTTGATCATTTAGGAAGGCTCAGCTCTCGGGCAACGGCTGAATAGCCAGTTCCGAAGCAGACTCCCTCATGCTGAATGGGAAAAAGGTTATCGCAGTTGTGCCGGCTCGCGGCGGAAGCAAGTCGGTTCCCGGAAAAAATATCAGATCGCTTGGCGGGAAGCCGCTCCTGTGGTGGTCGATCGATGTGGCTAAGCAGGTGCCAGAGATTGACCGTGTCATTGTATCTACCGATGACGCAGACATTGCCGCTGTTGGCCGCTCGTGCGGAGCCGAGATTTACACGCGACCTGCGCATCTTGCTACGGATGAGGCATTGGTCATCGATGCACTCAAGAACCTTCTGGAGACACTGCATTCTGAAGGAGAAGAGCCGGAGTGGGTTGTTCTCCTTGAGGCAACATGTCCGCTACGCACTCCAGACGACGTTCGCGCATGTTTGAAGCTTCTTGTCGAAGGAGGCTACGATTCGGTCGCAACATTTAAGGAAGCGGAATTGAATCCGCATCGCGCTTGGCGGCTCGTCGATGGAGCTCCTGAAGTATTTATTCCGGGCGCGGTTCCATGGCTGCCGCGGCAGAAGCTTCCAAAGGCGTACCAGTTGAATGGAGCGGTTTACGTATTCCGCGCAAAACTGCTCGCAGAAGAAGCGAAGTCCTTGTTGGTGGGAAGGCTCGGTGCGGTGATGATGCCGAGAGATAGATCTCAGGACATCGATGACAGCATCGATTTTATGATTGTTGAGGCACTCTTGGGGAAATCGAAATCATGAGTAAATCTTTGCAGGAACTGCTTTCATTGAAGGGGAAGACGGCGGTGATCACGGGAGGCGCAGGCTAT
>PLKY01000039.1 GCA_003140785.1 Acidobacteriaceae bacterium
TTCGGCACCGGCTACTCATCGCTCGACTATCTACACCGCTTTGCCGCGGACACACTGAAGATCGATCGCCACTTTGTTGCGCGCATGCAGGGCGACTTACGCAGCCGCAACATCGTGCGCACCATCGTCAGCCTGGCCCACAACATGCACATGAACGTGGTGGCCGAAGGGGCGGAGCAGGCGCATGAGATCTCGATGCTGCGCGAGATGGATTGCGATTGCGTGCAGGGATTTTACTTCTCGCGGCCTGTGCCGGCGGAAGATATCGGATCGCTATTGGCGAAGCACAACACTGTCCAACGCAGCGAGGTCTACCAGAGTCCCCAGGCGCGGCTGATGTAGTCGGACAGCGTCATGGTGATGAGCACCAGGAAGGTGAAGAAGCCCGCGCCTACCGTCATCTTGATCAGGTTCGACTGATACTTCACGTGCATGAAGAACAAGATCACGATCACGCCCTTGAAGCACGCAATCGCCAGCGCAACGATCGGATTGAAAACTCCCAGATCGCGCGTAGCCGCAAAAACGGTCAGCGCCGTACACAACAACAGCGTGCCGAACACGAACGAATACTCCAACGGCAAGACGATATGGTGCTCGGCGTGTTCCGGGTTGGTGACGTTCGCGGGATCGTGGAAGTGTTGCTCGTGCGGAATGTCGTGGGCCATCGCGTATTCCTTCTGGAGATTTAGTGCGCCAGTGGGTGACGGTTGATCAGGTACAACAGCGGAAACAGGAAGATCCACACAATATCGACGAAGTGCCAATAGAGCCCGAAGTTCTCGACGAATGTGACATGCCCCGTGGTGTAGGCTCCGGCACGCGCTCTGAAGATCATGAATCCCAGAATCGCGATGCCGATAATCATGTGCAGTGCGTGCATGCCGGTCATCGCGAAGTAAAGGAAGAAGTAAAGCTCCGTGTGCCGGGCCATGTCCAAAGCAAGCGGCTTGTCGTGATACTCGTTATAGACTTCGGGGTCGGATGCAGGGTCAACAAACGATTGCACGCTGTAGTGGAAGCCCGGAACGTGATGCTTTTCGATCTTCTCTGAGTATTCGATGGTCTTGATGCCAAGAAAGACCAGGCCCAGCGTAAAGGTCAACACCAGGCACAGTACCAGCGCGCCCTTCTTGCGCATCTCCGCGGACCAGACACCCATGGCCATGGTGAAGCTGGACGTAATCAGCACTGCGGTATTCGCTGTACCCCAGCCGATCTGCAACTGATGCGAACCCTGCACAAACGCCGGGTAATACCAGTTGCGATAGATGAGGTAGGCGGTGAACAATCCGCCGAAGAACATGATTTCCGTCAGCAGGAACAGCCACATGGCAAAATTCGTGGCGTCGTTCTGCTGAGCGATCGTCTCGAAGTGGTGGCGCTGATACGGTGGATGCTCGTGATGGGCCTCTGCCGTGCCATGAGCGATGGCTGTGCTATCCGACACTGGCTACCTCTTTTTCTTTCTGCCGTTCGAGCCATTCATAGTCGTAGGCTTCGTGGTCCACGATTGGAATCTCGGGGAAGTTCTCGGTCAGCGGCGGCGACTGCACTTGCCACTCGAGGCCGGTGGCCTGCCACGGATTGTTTCCCGCAATCTCTCCGTACTTCAGCGACCACGTCAGGTAGAGCACCGGCAGCAAGTAGCCCACGCCCAGCACCGACGCGCCCGCCGTCGAGAACACATTTAGAATCTGAAACTCCGGTGGATACGAAGCGTAGCGGCGCGGCATGCCGAGCGTGCCGAGAATGAATTGCGGGAAGAAGGTCAGATTGAATCCGATGAACGTGACCACGGCCGCGAGCTGCGAGATCTTCTCCGGATACATGCGTCCAGTCATCTTCGGCCACCAGAAATGGATTCCCGACAGGAACGCCATCAACATTCCACCGACCATGACAAAGTGGAAATGCGCGACGATGAAATAGGTCTCGGTGAGGTGAATATCCGTTCCCGACGCACCAAGAAAGACGCCCGTCATGCCGCCGATGGTAAACAGCCCCATGAATCCGAAGGCGTACAGCATCGGCGTTTCAAAGGTGATCGAACCCTTATATAAGGTGAACGCCCAGTTGAAAATCTTGATGGCCGAAGGCACCGCAACCAGCATGGTCAGAAGCGAGAAGATCAGCACGGCGTAGTTCGAGATACCCATGATGAACATGTGATGGGCCCAGACGAAGAAGCCGAAGACCGCGATGGCCACGGACGAAAATGCAACCGCCGTGTACCCGAAGACGCGCTTACGGCTGAAGGTCGAGATGACTTCGGAGATCACGCCCATGCCGGGAAGGATCATAATGTAGACGGCCGGGTGCGAGTAGAACCAGAACAGATGCTGGAAGAGCAGCGGGTCGCCGCCCTTGGTTGGATCGAAGACGCCAATCCCGACCGTGCGTTCGAGTGCCATCAGCACGATCGCGATGGCCAGCACCGGCGTACCGAGAACCATGAGAATACTGGCAGCGTAATGCGCCCAAACAAATAGCGGCAGCCGGAACCAGGTCATGCCCGGCGCGCGCATCTTGTGGATTGTCACGATGAAGTTTAGGCCGGTAAAAATCGAGCTGAAGCCCGCGATAAATACGGCCATGCCCGTTGTCAGCACGTGCGTATTCACATAGTGCGTCGAGAGAGGCGTCGTGAACGTCCAGCCTGTATCTACGCCACCGGAAGCCATCGTATATAAAGCCAGAATGCCGGCGGCAACGTAGAGATACCAGCTCAGCAGATTGACCTTGGGCAGTGCGAGATCTTTCGCGCCAATCATCATGGGAATGATAAAATTTCCGATGGTCGCCGGGACTGACGGCACCAGGAAGAAGAAAACCATGATGATGCCGTGCATGCTGAACACCTTGTTGTAGGTGTCCGTCGCCATCAGATCGCTCTGCGGGGTCAGCAACTCAAGACGGATGAGACCCGCGAGCGAGCCGCCAACAAAGAAGAAGAAGCTGATTGAGATCAGATAAAGAATCGCAATCCGCTTGTGGTCGCCCGTCAGAAGCCAGCTGAGCAGACCGTTCTCCTTGGTCAGGTAGTTCATCTTCGGAATTCTGGCTGTTGATTGATCCGGAAGAGTGACGATTGTGTCGCTCATTGCTTCACCATCCCTTGAGGCGCTCTTTGATTCGCTCCCGGCGCTACGGGAGCTTTGGTCGTGTTGCCCTCGCCTTCAGGCAGCAGCGTCGTCGAAGCTGTCGTCTGCTGCACGCGATAATCGGAATCGAGATTCTTGATATATTCCACCAGGTCGATCACGCCTTCTTCGCTGATCTGCCCTTGATACGTAGGCATGATCGGCGCATAACCCTGGGTGATGTGCTGCGACGGGTTCAGAATTGCCTCGCGCAGATAAGCATCATCGGCTGTAATCTGCTGCCCGCTTGAGAGCGTCAATCGCGAGCCATATACATTCGCGAGACTCGGTCCGCGGGCGTCCGGTCGGGTGTTGTGGCAGGCTGCACAGCTCAGGCTGGCGAAAAGCCGCTCACCGTTCTGCGCTAAGGACGAACCGCTGGTCGAACCATCGAGCCACTTCTTATAGTCTTCCGGAGTCAGCACAACGACGTCGCCGATCATGTGCGAGTGGTCCGTACCGCAGTATTGCGTACAGAACAGGTGATAGGTCCCTGGCGTTGTGGCCTCGAACCAGACCGACGTGTAGCGACCCGGAATCGCTTCACGCTTCACGCGAAACGCGGGAATCGAAAAACTGTGGAACACGTCCTGCGAAATAATCGTCAACTGAATTGGGCGTCCCGTCGGAACATGCAGCGCATTAATCTCATGCTGCCCGCCGGGATGCTCCGCTTTCCACATCCACTGTTTGCCGACGACGTAGATGTTCATGGCATTGGCGGGCGGCGTGTAAATGCGGAAGTAAAGCAGCGCGCCCCAGACAAACATCACCAGAAATAATCCCAGAGGGATGATGGTCCACGTGGCTTCGAGCAGCGTCGAACCCTCGATCTGCACCGCAACCGGATGGCGCTTCTTGCTGTAGAGAATCGAGAAGCTGGTGATCAGCAGAATGACAATCGTCAGCCCGACGAGGCTTACCAGGACCATGAAGAAATACAGCGCGTCCATCTGAGGCGCAATCTTCGACGCCTCGGGCGGAAAGAGCGCGAAGTTCGTCATCCACTTGACGAGAAACTGCCAGATTATTGGACTAATGTGCGACATTCTTTATCCGTTCACCTTTGCTTCTTTCACAGGCAAATGAGCCTGCCGATAATCCCGGCGAAACATGATCACCATGAATCCACCCAGCAAAACCAATGTCAGAAATCCGCCCAGCTGCACGACTCGCGCCACGATAAGTGAGTGACGGTTGGTCTGGGGATCGTAGTGGTAGCAGTACGTGAGAATGTTGTCGACGGGCGACCCGATGCGGTTCGAAGACGCTTCATTCAAGCCCAGCAGCATATCTTTGGGCGAATACTCCACGCCCATGTAGTACTGCGCCAGCTTGCCCTCTGGAGTCACAATCTGAATCGAACTTGCGTGCGCAAACTGCGTCAACTTGCCGTCCGGCCCGGGAATCTTCACATAGCCAAATCCAACTGCCTTGGTCAAGGCGTCGATGTTCGTCTGCGTGCCAGTCAGAAAATGCCAGCCCGCCGCCGTCTCCGGATGTCCGTAGCGATGCAGATAACTCCGCTTCTTGGCCGCGGCCAAATCAGTACCTTCAGAGGGGTCGATGCTCACCACGATCACATCGAAGTCCCTGCCCGGAACAAAATTCACCATTTGCAGCGCGCCGGTCAACCCGTTCAGCTCTTCAGAGCACAGCATCGGGCACTGGTAGTAAACCAGCGCCAGAATTGCCGGCCGCTTGCCAAAGTAACTCGCCAGTTCCACCTGCTTGCCTGCGTCATCGGTAAACGTCAGGTCCAGCGGAAGCTTCTGATTCAGGTTCTGCGCGATTCCAACTCCATGCAAGATTGCGGGCGGCTTGTCATTCACGGGGCCGGTTTCCTTATCCCCGTAGGATGAAACCTGCGCCACCAGCACAGGCGTCAGCAGAGTCGCGCAGATGGCCCCAGCAAACATCGCAGCCTTCATCGATCCCTGGCAACTTCCTCGCATTGTTCCTGCCCTTTGCATCTTTCCCGCTTCCCTTCAATACACGCGAATCGCTATCAACCAATTACTTCTGTTGTCCCTCGCGCTTGCCTTCAAGCGACTGGATGAGCGCGGTCTCCTCTCCGCAGACGAAGGCGCCNNCAGCCCGTTCTGCGCTATCAAGGCCATCGCTCGCTCGATCGGAATCCTCACCTTACCCTGCGACTGGTTTGCCCAGCTGTAATGCTCCAGCAGCAGGTCTTCCTTGGCGTGCAGATCGGCGATCTCCTGGTTGCCATCATCAGTCTGCAGTCGCGGAGTAGGAAAATTCTGCGTCATCGCAGCAAACTTGTTCTGCAACTCAGGGCTGGAAGCGAGGCTGCCTAGAGTACGCACATCCACAGCCTTGGACCACTTGTTGACCGG
>PLKY01000015.1:0-2921 GCA_003140785.1 Acidobacteriaceae bacterium
CCGGTCTTGGGACTTCACCGTCTTTTAAGGCGAGGTCTTCCTTTCTGCATACCTCACACCTTTCACGGTGCTCAACCATTTTCTGTTGGGCACTCATTGCTGCGTCTTCATCGAGCGGCTGACTGTCCGATGGAGCAGTAGTCCCATCGACTAAAGACTGCCATCTCTTTCGCAGACGCTCATAACGGTTTACAAAGCGTAAGTCTCGCGTGATCATGTCGTCTACGGCGCATTGGCTATTTCTCCAGTATTAAACCTCATGAATAAACCCGGAAGTTTTAGCTGACGGGCACGTCATTGGTTTCGATGGCCGGGCGATGTCACGAGATGCTCACGAATGTTGTGATTAGTCGGCTCCTCATCGAGAACTTCAGAGACAGGCGTCGTAGCGCATGAACAACCCGGCTAACTTCGCCCCCTTAATTCGGGGCATTGTTCGCTGGTTGCTATCGGGAGAACGGGTCAGACGATTCGGGAATGCGCTTCGCATATTTCGGCGAATGACTTGGAAGGGTCTTTGGCAAGAGCAGACATCGCTCACGCTCTTTCCGAACTTCCTGCGGAGCCTATAACGTGAGCTTTGAAGGGCGAACCATGAAGGTCAAGAAGATTACAGGGAATTGGGAAGCAGAGGAGGTCTGACTTGCGTGAACCTTCACTTACACGGGATGGTAGTTCACATCTTCGCAGGGTTTCATCTCGCTGGGCTTTGGCAAAGCGGAATGAACGGGTTTCTGCCGTGCCGCTTCTTTCTCTACCTTGTGCTTCTGAAACGCTGCGACTAGTTTCTGGGATTGTTCCCTGACAGAGCCGACTTTACCTTCAAGTTGGAGTTCTGCTCCACACGAGCACGCGGCCTTCGTAATCCGCCAGTTGCTTCTCTCAATCACAATCGGTTCATGCTTCATGCTTCGCCATATCCAAAGGCTACCCCGGCCCCAAACCGTCTCGCACCCTCCTTGGAAATTCAAACTGCACCACTTCGATGGACGAGGTGATTGTTTTTTGTCCGAATTTCCCGAGAAGTGATAACGAGGGAGTCCCTTCTCAGAATGGGCTCCCCTGCGTACAGTGTAAAAGGGGTACTGCTTAAGCTAAGGCTATTGTGGCCGGAAGTTGAATGCAGTGACGCGCATCACCAACTAGATTTGATTCTTAGGCGGAGATTCGGGAACGTCGAGTTCCGAGCTTTTCCTTGTTCATCGTCGTGCCCACTTTCGAAACACGGTCGTAAGCTTACAGTTCTTTCACAATTAGAGAAACCCATTCTTTCCGGATTCCTGTACGGATGTCGCTGTCAATCGCGTCCCACTCGTCGCTTAAACCCCTGCGGTCGTAGAATTCTTTAATGAGGTCGTCCACTATTCTGTTGGCTGTTGCAGTTTTCTCTTCTAAGTTCATCGTGCCGGTCATCGTATCTCCAGTCCGTTGTACTCAATCGGTTTGCGTGTTTCTTCTTTGAATGCGAAGCAAACCAAATGTCCGTGGCGACCAGATGCCGCAAGACTAACCTTGCATTAAGTGCGGTCGCCCGACTTGGCATCACGCCGCAATCTCCGCCACAAGGCGAGGAGCGGTACGCACGAGAAAAGGAAGCCGGGAACTTGCGTGATAGATGGCCCACTGTTGCGCCACCCATTCGTGATTCGTTTGGGGAGGCGGCATGCTTGGATTCACAGCCGCCCCGCCCGCCGTGCGATTCTAGGTATATGCATTTTGACCCTTACAACTCTATATCGGGAATCATTTAACTTGAATGTGTTCGCGGTCTATACCACTTTGGTCTCTGGAGTGCCGCTGGCCGAGCGGACAGTACACGATGACCGGAGCACAGCAACTTCACGCGGTGTTTGAAGTGTTCAATCCGAGGGTCTATTCGGGAGTAGCGTCATATTCAACGAACTTGCTTCCTCCGAAACGTCCCTTATCGGAATACCAGACTTCTGCTCCCCATGTGACAAATGTCTCATCCACGTATTCAATCAGCAGTTCTGTGCCCCCGAATGACAGTTTTGCAAACGAGGAGACCGCCGTGTTAGTGCCCGGAGCAGTCGCCTTCTTGTTGAAGAAATCGACTTCATTGCAGCCGGGGTCTGCTGCTTTCTCTTTCTGAACCTCATGAGGGATGCATCCGTTTCCAATCAGCCGAGCGTTGAACTTCAACGCGCTGTCCCGATATAAAGCGCATCGATGCTCATGACCAAAGAACCACCCGAAAATCGCATCGTCACCGATTCCATCAATCTGCAATAATTCGCTGATGTCTTCACGAAGAGGTTTTGAATCGTTCCACTCCGCTTGATGGGCAGAAACCGGCTGATGATGAGTCAAGAATATTGTCGCCTTCCCGCGTTTTTGTAGCGTTTCAATCAACCAATTCCATTGGGTGTTCAAAGGGTCATTCGGCGATTGTGGTTTCAACCTTCCACCGTTATAGGCGGTATCCAGTCCGATAATCCGCCAATTCGAGTTCTCTAAGGAAAAGAACGGCTGCTTCTGGTCAAACGCTTGCAATACAGTATTGAAATAGTACTCGCCCCCGCTATACATTTCGTGATTCCCGTTCAATGCAAAGCTTCCAGTTGGCTGAAGCGGGGATTTGGGGTCTTGCATATTTACCCGCATCGGCCACATATCAAGAAACCTTTCGCACTCGAATTTGGTTCCTCCGTAATAGATGTCTCCAAGATGAATAATGAAGTCGGGAGTCTGTCTGCGAACGTCGGAGGCAATCTTCTTTGCCGCATCGTTATCCCCTCCCCAGTCGGCGAGGATAACCATCTTGAAGGTCTCAGGCAACTGAACCGGCTCAGGAACGCCTGTGGGGTAAAGGGCTCTATCATCGAGCGTCTTCAAACGGAGCAATTCGGATATGATAGCTGCCCACACTGGCTGCTTCTTGCCTGTCTCGTCTTTATGAA
>PLKY01000015.1:3038-4109 GCA_003140785.1 Acidobacteriaceae bacterium
CAATCCCGGTTCCTATTGCATCCATCACATCTTGGGTCGTGGTCGTCAGTTGTGTGCGGATGTGAAGAACACTCTGCGTGATGAGACGTTGATTCCCGGCTGCATCGTGCATGGTTAGGACTCCTGATTAACTGAGTTGCTAGGGTTCAAGCCAGAGTCTAGCACTTTAGAACCTTGTCTATTCTCGAACGACCAGCCGGGGATTCTTGTCAGTCCTCAGGACGACAAACTTGATATGGCGCACGTGGCTCGTGTCCGTCCATTCGAGGAATTCGCAATTTGCTACGAGCTTGGGCTTCACCCAAATGCACTCTTTCATCTTCGCCGCAGTGAGTCCTTGACCCCACCTGCCACTCCTCAATTCCGGCAGGTTTGTGAACGGACATCCCCAATGATTAGTGGCTTCAGTCGCGTCTGCAATTCGCGGCGAGTAGCAGGAACCAAACCTGCCCTGACCCTCGCGGCATATATCAGCGCATCTCCGTTGTAGAAGCCAACCACAAGGGCATCAATTCCATGACTCCCCGGCGTGAAGCCGCCGATTACGAACTCCTGCCCAATGTTGAGTCGCTTTTTTTGTCCAAGTCCCGTTTCGCTTGCCGGGTTCGTAGCGGGAGGTAAGGCGTTTCGCAACGACACCCTCTATGTGGCGTAGACTCTAGGGCATGGAAAACCTGCTTTTTGATCGACCGTGTCCAAAGTGCGGAGCAAAGAAAACGGAACCGTGCAGGGATAAGACCGGCGTTGCAATTAGTGGAGTTCATCAAGAGCGTTGCAAGAAGATGCCGCACGAAGACGTGAACCAAAGCCGCCGCGCCACGCCGCTAAGATGAGGCGTGTGAGCAAGACAGCACAGTCGTCAGTCCGAGACGTCGCTACGCTGCTTGTCATGTCGCAACCAATTGGAATTGTGAAAGTCGAGCGTGACGGTGAAGATGGGTTGGTTGTGACCCTCTCAGACTGAACGATGTAGGGTACGTGGTGGAGGAACTGCTTTACATGAGGCCGCACCGCGTGCCTGCCGAGAAGAAGGAAAGGGAACCCAGAATCCCTTGCAACTGGAGTCAGCAG
>PLKY01000383.1 GCA_003140785.1 Acidobacteriaceae bacterium
TGGCGTCAATCGAGTGATGACGCGCAAGGTCACGCCTGCGGGCCGCATCGAACGCCTCAGTGCAGCAATTCTAGTGGACGATGCGACGGTGAAAAACGTTCAAGGCAGCAAGGTGAGCTACACAAAGAAAAAAAGGACGCCGGAAGAATTGAACAAGATTCAGCAGCTTGCCGAGGCGGTTATCGGCTTCGATGCCAAGCGCGGCGACACGATCAGCGTGCAGAACATGTCTTTCGATGCCAATTCTTCTGAAACAGATCTTGCCCCTGTCACTTGGACAACACAAGTGCAGAAGACGGTCTCCGATTACTCGTCGCTTTTGCGCCCTCTGTCGCTTCTCGTGTTGTTCATGCTGGCATACGTGCTTGTGCTTCGGCCCGTGCAGAAGCACGCTTTGAGCACCAATCAGCTTGCTGCCGGCGCCCAGCCCGCACTTGCAGCCGCAGCCGCGAATGCGCAGCCGCTCACGGCAGCCGAGATTGGACCTGGCATCCATCGCGCTGCTCAGCTCAAAGCGCAAACAGTTGACCTGGTCAGGCAGAAACCAGTGGATACAGCGCGGGCGATGCAGGCCTGGATGCGCGAGGGGGAATCATGAGCACAATCGACTCCGCGCCAACCAGCGGTGCGCGCAAAGCGGCAATTCTGCTCTCGTTCCTCGGCGAAGAAGAAGCAGCCCCCATCCTGCGGAATCTTCCCAGCGAGGATCTGCAGCGCATCACGGACGAGGTGGCCAACCTGGCGCGTGTCCCAGTTGAACTTACGCTGCAGGTTCTTGAGGAATACAACCAGATGATGGCCGCTCGTGAATACATCTCAGCCGGTGGCCGCGATGTTGCCGTTCGCTTGCTCGTTAAAGCATTCGGAGAAAACGGCGCCAAGAGCATGGTTCAGCGCCTCACCCATCCAGACGATAACGCTTCGTTCAATCTCGATCCGCTCAAGAAGACGGAGCCTCAGCAGTTGGCTAGATTCCTCGCCGGTGAACACGCCCAGACGAAGGCTCTGATCCTCGGCCATCTGGAAGCCAAGCAGGCCTCGTCGTTGTTGATGAAACTCGAACCGGAAGCGCGGGCCGACTGCATCAGGCGCATGGCGACGATGGGACAATTCTCTCCGGATGCTGCCGCAAAGGCATCGAGAGTGCTGAACCGCCGCTTTGGCTCGACTGGCGATCAGAGCCGGCGCACGGATTCCGGAAGCAAGAATCTTGCGGACCTGATGAACCGTCTGGATTCTACGGCCGCTCGCGAAATACTCGAGAAAATCGAAAGCGAAGACCCAAAGCTGGCCATCAGCATTCGCGATCTCATGTTCACATTCGAGAACTTCCTCGAAGTTCCAGAGACAGATTTGCGCGAACTCATGAATGCGGTCGACAAAAAGACATTGATGATCGCTCTCAAGGGAGCGAGCGAAGATCTGCGAGCCCACATCTATCGCACCATGTCGTCGCGCGCCGTCGAGATGATGAAGGAAGACTCCGAGGTGATGGGGCCTGTGCGCGGGAAAGATGTCTCCAAAGCCCAGAGCGAAATCGTCGCCATCGCACGCAAGCTCGAATCGGAAGGAAAGATCGTATTGAAGAGTGAGGGAGAAGACGAGTATGTCCTCTAACGGCGCCGCACTTTCGAATCCTGTTGCTGCCTTGCAATACCGCGATATGTCAGCGCACAAATCGCGCGACGCTGTGGCGCATGCCGACTCTCCTGCCGCAATGGAAGAGGAAAGGGGCAAAGATGAGGAAGAACTTGCGCTGTCCGAGGGTCAATTAGCTGCCAGAATTGAGCGCGAGAGGGCCGATGCCGCGTTCCAGACAGAGCAAAAGCTGCGTGCGGAGTTTGAGCAGAAGCTCGTCGCGGCCCGCGCGCCCATTGCAGCCCTGATTGCAGGTTTCGAGGAAGAGCGCAGCCACTACTATGCGCAGGTCGAGAGCGAGATCGTTCAGCTTGCCCTGGCGATTGCCGGAAAAATTCTGCACCGTGAGGCGCAGGTGGATCCGATGCTGCTGGCCGCACTTGTAAGGCTGGCCGTGGAGAAAATGCGCGAAGGTTCCAGCGTGACGATTCGCGTCGGTCCCGGTCGAGGCGCCAGCTGGAAGCAGTACTTTGCCGGGGTGCAAAGCGTGGCACATGTGGAAGTGACTGAGGACGCGCACCTCGGCGAACAGGATTGCGTGCTCGAGACAGAACTCGGCTCCGCCAACTTCGGACTGGATACTCAATTGAAAGAGGTCGAGCAGGGCTTCTTCGATTTGCTTGCACTGAGGCCTGCGAAATGAATCAGTCGCTGTTGGCCCCGTATACGCACTACCTCCAGGTTGGATCGACAGTGCGCTGGAGCGGCCGCATCACTCAAGTCGTCGGCAATCTCATTGAGTCGGACGGTCCATTCTGCTCTGTTGGTGAATCGTGCCTGTTCACGGGGGAAGGCGGACGGAGCTATTCCGGAGAGATTATCGGATTCCGCGGCTCCACGATGTTGTCCATGGCTGCCGACCAGCCGCAGGGCCTTCGATTCGGCGACAAACTTGTGACGTGGGGAGCGCGCCCATCGATCCGTGTCGGTCCGGGGATGTTGGGAAGGGTGATCGATCCAGCAGGAAATCCACTCGATCGCAAAGGGGATTACCGCGCTGTCCATTCCATCACTCTCGATGGTTCGGCCCCGTTGCCATTGGAGCGCGTTCCGATTCGCGAACCGCTGAGTTGCGGCATTCGCGCCATCGACGGCTTTCTCACCTGCGGACGAGGCCAGCGCGTCGGAATCTTCGGAGGCAGCGGCGTTGGCAAGAGCACATTGATCGGCATGATGGCCCGTGGTACTGCAGCCGATATGACCGTGCTAGCGCTCGTCGGCGAACGCGGTCGCGAAGTCGGAGAGTTCCTCGAAGTCCTCGGCGAAGAGGGTCTGCGGCGCTCAGTGGTCATTGTTTCCACCTCCGATCAATCGCCTCTGCTGCGCATCCGTGCAGCTCTGGCGGCAACGGCTGTCGCTGAGCATTTCGCGAGCCAGGGGAAAAATGTGCTTCTCATCGTCGACTCGCTGACGCGATTCGCCATGGCGCAGCGCGAGATTGGATTGGCTGCAGGTGAGCCGCCTACCGCGAAGGGCTACACGCCCTCGGTGTTGAACATGCTGGCGCGGCTGGTGGAGCGCGCTGGGAATTTCGACAAGGGAAGCATCACTGCTTTCTATACCGTGCTGATGGAGGGCGACGATCAGCAGGATCCCGTCGTGGATACGGTTCGATCGCTGCTGGACGGACACGTGGTGCTTGATCGAAACCTCGCGCTCCGCAGCCACTACCCGCCCATCTCAATCCTGGAAAGCCTTAGCCGATTGATGACCAGCATGGTCTCCGACCAGCATCTCGCCAAGGCGAACGCAATGCGCCTTATGATGGCGGCCCATAGCAGATCTGAGGATCTAATTCGCATCGGCGCTTACCAAAAAGGCACCGATCCGGTCCTCGACAATGCCATCGAGAATCTGCCGGCGATCCATGGCTTCTTGCGCCAGAAACCTGATGAATTCTGGAGTTATGACGAAGCTGTTCAACGGCTAGTCGCTCTGCCAGGATAGTGAGAGCCTTGAGTACCTGCGTGCGGGAGGCATCATAGTGGCGTTCCGATTTTCACTCGCATCTGTGCTTCGCGTGCGCGAGAGCATTGAAAGGCGCGAAGAGCTCGCCCTCCAGAAAGCCGAGCAAGAATTGGCTCGTGTGCGGCGCCGCATCGACGAGTTGACCGGTGAAATTGCGAAAGCAATCGATGCGCGGGAAAAGGCACTGCAGCAGCCAATCCAAGCGCATCGCTTGCAGAACATGGACGCTGAGATCAGCTCGGCAGCCGAGGCAAAGCAGACTCTCCTCGAAACGCTGCAAACTCTGCAACAGCAACGCGACGCGCAGATGAAGCTGTATCAGGCTGCCTACAACGGCCGTCGCATGCTGACTGATTTGTCAGCGCAGCAAAAGACCGAGTACGAACTGGAACAGGATCGCGCTCAACAGAAACGCCTCGACGACATTTTTGCATCGCGCTGGCAACGCAACTAGGTACTAGCTGACTAGGCAAGGCTTCGCGTGGCTGACGGGGCCGCTCAAATTGTTCCACGTGGAACAATTTTGCGGTGATCCCATGGGGCTGCGATCCCATTGGCAGCTCTGAAATTGTTCCACGTGGAACAATTGCGGCATCTGTCACAGGTGTTGGCGGGGATTTGCGAAGAATAGCGGCTTGATTCGGGCTGTTTCTTCGCTGATTGGGCTTCGATGCTCCGGTTTTGCTGACACGCACAAGTCTGGGTAATCTTCTGCAATTTCGCTTTGGATCAATGCAATCTTGAGAATTTCACGGCGGCCCTCCGGGATCGCGCAGGAGTGCGCGGTAGGCACAGTTTGCCTACTGCGTACGGCAAGCGTTGCCGACTTTGCCGGTCATCGGAATCGTGAACAAACCCACTCTTATTCGAATGTGCCATGGATTCAATAATTTGCGCAGACATGCGCGCTGGAAGCTGAACGGTATTTGCTGGAAGGCGACGTGCAAATAAACAGGCGTGCGAATTGCGCCCAAAGCCGTGAGCAACAACCCAGCGACGCCGCAGGCTGCGACTGGAAAGACAGCCGGCGCGTCGTTTCTCGAACTCCTTTCAGTGGGTACCGGCGTCGACATCTTCGGGATCAAGGGTGCCGATTCCGCCTCGCAGACCGGATCTGACACAGCGTCGGACTCCGCGCAAAACCAGGATGCAAAATCGCTCGCATCCGCATTCCAGGCGGAGTTGAGTGCGGGCACCTCGGCTGCGACTTCCACGATCGAGAAGGCTACGGAGCAAGATCAGTCCAGTAGCCAGCAAACCAGGGGCCAGCAAAATGGCCAGTCTCAGAATACCAATCTCTCGACGACGCCTGCGCAAAATCTCGGAAGTTTTGTGCCGACAACAAATGCGGCGCAGTTGCTTGTTGCCGCGCAGGCAGTTTCCCATCCCATGGGAAAAGCTGGAAAGCAGCAAGCTCAGCAAGACGCGGGACAGGCGGCCACTGATGCTGCTTCGAGTCTCGCGACCACATTCATCGCGCAACCGGCAGATTTGCAATTGACTTCAAAACTTGCGCAAGCCGCAGACCCTTCGATTTCTGGCGCGATTCAGACTGTCGCGAATCATGACCGGCAACAGCTGGCCGATGCATCGCAGGCGGCCGACTCCAAAGCTCAGCAAGAAGTAAATCCCCAGATCATTGCGAATGCAGCGCAGATGCTCCAGAACAGCTTTGCCGCAGGATTGCCGGCAGCGGCGCAAACTGACCCCCTGAGCCAATCCGACGATGGAGCAGCTACGACGTCGGACAACAGCGCATCGGCCACGCAGTCCGCAAGCCAGGGATCAAAGCTCGCTACGAACCCATCGGTGGCAAGCACGTTCTTATCCGCGGCGATCTTCCCGAGCAGCATCGATCCGACTCAGTCTGCCGGCAAGGCGAATCAATTCAAAACGACTGCTACCACGTTCAACGCGAATTCGAACCTGGCGAACGCGACAACTGGGACGAGCGCCGCAAAAACTGGTTCGCAAGATTCTTCCGGCGCTTCATCGCGAAACACCCAAACCGGCAGCGACCCTGTGCACGCTCAAACAGACGCCTCGCAGACAACAACGGTTGCTGCCAGGTCCACCGATAACGGTACAGCCCAGGCGATTACCTTCGGAGCAATTGCGGCCTCGCATCAAAGCGCGCCGACCCATGCAGCACCCGCCTCCGTCGATGAAGTGCCCCATCGTACCGATGAGCCGGCAAGCCTGCCTTCGGATCAATCGAACACTGCCGCTTCCGGTGCGACATCCGGAATCAACTCCGCGCGATTAATTCAATCGATGAACGAGACGGAGATGCGGGTGGGAATGCACTCGAGCGAATTCGGAGACATCTCGATTCGCACCATGGTCTCGCAACAGCAGGTGCAGGCGCAAATTTCCGTGGACCACAACGAGCTGAGTAGCGCCCTATCAGCTCACATTCCGGCGATGCAGGCAAAGCTCGGCAATGAGTATGGGCTGCACGCCTCGATCGAAGTCAGTCAGAACGGGGCATCTTTTTCTTCCGGTGAGCGGGGACAGTCCTCGCAGAGAGATCAAAAGGCCTTTGTGCCTTCAGTTCAGGTCGAAGGCGCAACAGCGTCGGTGGAGACGGATCGAATCGTTCTCAGGGCGCCTTCGGTTTCGGTCGTGAGTGACCGGTTGGATATCAGGGCCTAAGCAGTCGTCGCTTTTTGAAAGGAATTGCAAATGAACATTCAAGGTTTTATCCCGGCCATCGCCGCCCCAGTTCTGGGGGCAGCCGCCAGCGCGGTGAAGGCGGCCACCAGCTCAACCAGTTCGTCGAGCGGCACATCGGGTACTGGCAATTCGTCCACCAGCTTGCAGGACACGTTCCTGAACCTGTTGGTCACGGAGCTGCAGAACCAAGATCCTACTTCGCCTGTCGACCCGACTGAGATGGTGAGCCAGATGGTTTCGCTGAATCAGCTGGACCAGCTCATCTCGATCAATCAGACGCTTTCGAGCATGAGCAGTACAACGGGAACCTCAGGAACTTCGGGGACATCGGGGAGCACGGGAACGTCGGGAACCTCGGGCGCTTCTTCAGGTTCGACTACAAATCAGGCAAATCCGACGGTTGCGGGAAGGGCAACGAGTACATTGCAGACGAACCCTTCCGCGGCAGCCGCAGCGGCCTATCAATTACCCGCAGCGCAGGCAAACGCCGCAGGCAATGCGGGTCTCATGAATCTCTACGGCAGCTACGCGCTGCCAAAAGCAACAGCCACTTATCCCACATATACAGGAGTACGTTAAATGTCAGCGTTTTCGATTCCTCTTTCCGGCCTGGCGGCCTCCTCGTCGTCGCTCAATGTGATCGCCAACAACCTTGCGAATTTGAANNATGGCTATAAGGATCAATCGCTGAGCTTTGCCAGTGTGTTCGATGGAATTTCGGCGACCTCGGGCAACGGCGACCCAGTCCAGATGGGAAACGGTGTGGCGACCGATGGCACCGTCTCCAACTTCTCCAACGGCAATATCAACGACACCGGGATTGCGTCGAACATGGCGCTGCAGGGCGATGGATTCTTCGTGGTGCAGAGTAATGGCGAAAACAGCTTTACGCGCGCCGGCGATTTCACGGTGAATGCACAGGGACAGCTGACCACCCCGCAAGGTCAGCTTGTCATGGGTTATCCCGCGACCGCCGGTGTGGTTTCAAGCAGCTCGGCGTTGGTGCCGATCGTGGTCAACGCGGCGAACAATATACCCGCTTCGGCCACAACCACTTTCCAGATGAACACCAACTTGAACGCAACCTCGGCAGTGGGCGCCAGCTATAGCGCGCCGATCACGGTATACGATTCGCTCGGCGAGTCTCACACCCTCACCGTCAATTATGTCAACACGGCTGCCAATAACTGGACCTACAGCATTTCCGTTCCCGCCGCCGATGTGGGCGCCACGGGTAATCCAGTGCAGGTGGCTACCGGCGCCATGACATTCAATTCGTCGGGCGACCTGACCGCGCCGACTGGTTCGGTTCCGGGTATCGCCATCAACGGACTGGCCGATGGAGCCGCGAACATGACCCTCAGCTGGAACCTTGCCGGGAGCAGCGGGTCGTCCGCAGTTACCCAACAGGCCGGAACCAGCGCGACCAGCGCAACCTCGCAGAATGGTTTCGCTACGGGATCGCTTACCGGATACTCGATTCTTCCCGATGGAACGGTGCAAGGACAGTTCACGAACAACCAGACGCTTGCTCTGGGCCAGGTGGCGCTTGCCAGCTTTGCCAATAACGAGGGCTTGACGCAAACGGGTAACAGCGACTACCAGGCGTCTTTCGCGTCGGGAGCTGCGGTTATCGGCCTCGCGGGTACAGCAGGCAGGGGAACGATCACCGGAGGAGCTGTTGAAGGATCGAACGTCAACCTCTCCACGGAGTTCGCAAACATGATCGTGGCGCAGCAAGGATATGAAGCCAACGCCAAGGTTCTGACCACGCTCGATCAGGTGTCGCAGGCAACTCTGGCGGTGATCAGCTAAGTCAGAGAGAAATTCGCAGTTA
This sequence comes from Acidobacteriaceae bacterium, assembly GCA_003140785.1. Classification (GTDB taxonomy): domain Bacteria; phylum Acidobacteriota; class Terriglobia; order Terriglobales; family Acidobacteriaceae; genus Telmatobacter. The sequence goes on from PLKY01000383.1 coordinate 8,120, forward strand.
TTAATTTGCGATTAGAGACTTTCTCCAGAGAAGTTTTCCAGATCGCAAAAGCTTGTCGCGGCGTGCTGGCTCTCATGGCTATCTCACTAGTCATGAGGCCGGACGTGCGGCGAGTGCTGGCGTGTAAATATATTTAAATAGAACGACATAAGTCGAGAATCAGGGACTCTCTTGCCGCGCCGGAGGGGGTCTCCGATTCCGGCCCTTCGATTGCTTTTACCTCTTCGCACCACTCCATCTCTTGTTGAACGCAATGGCCAGGGCCGGCACTTCTTCCTGGCATAAGCGATTCGCCTGAGGCTCGGAGCGCGCGAGAGGCCCTGATGAGTACAGCAGCGCAGACCCTGAACGGAAATACTGGGAAGCCCTTCACAACGGAGCCGGCATCGAGTAGGAAAGACCAGCTCGACAGCATGCCCTGGCTGCCGTGCACCCTCACGCTCGAAGTCCCCGTCGTGCACTTTACAATTGCCGACCTTCTCGCCTTGAAGGAAGGGTCGATTGTGGAGACCGCTTGCCACCACACGAGCGACGTGCCCCTGCGCGTCAACCAACTGCTGATCGGCTGGACCGAATTCGAAGTGGTCGAAGACCGGCTCGCCGTTCGCATCACGGAGCAAATATGAATCTGAAAATTTCAGTCGATAAACCTTCCCTTCACCGTGCGCCCCGCAGGGTTGTTAGAGAGTCGAAGGCGATGGAATATGCGCCTGCCGCGAGCCCGCATTCGGCTTCGCTCGCGAACTATGCGAGCGTGCGGAAGATCGAGGCGCTCAAGCGACAGCAGGTTCACCGCGTTCCCAAGCCGAAGCTGCCGCCCCCGCCTCCGCCGGCCGAGCCCCAGCCCGGTTTGCTGAGCCGCGCGTTTTCCTTTCTCCGCGCCAGCACTGCTGCGACGAAACAGTTGCGCGTGGTTGAAACTATTTCACTGGGAGAAAAGCGCTTTGCGGCGATTCTTTACGCCGATGGGCGCAGGTTCCTCGTGGGAGGCGGTACGGCGGGTGTATCTCTGCTGGCGCCACTCGATGAAACGCCGGAATCCCTTGAAGATATTGAATCCCTTCAGGAGCTGTCGGAGCTCTCTGAATGACCTTGTTCCGGGCGGTCGGACAGTGCGCGATCCTTCTAGCGTTCTCCATTACGATCCCTGCGATGGCGCAGGCGACGTCCGCCGTTTCCGGAACACCGGCTTCTTCCACGCCCGCTGCGACTTCAACACTCGCTGCAACTCCCGGGGCTGCGGCAACCGATGCTGTAGCCTCTGCGAACGGGGCCGTGTCGAACGGGGCTGCGGCCGCTGCTGCGAATGGAGCTGTGTCTGCTGCGAACGGAGCCGCACCGCCTCCGATTCCATTTGTGGCGCCGTCCGACTCCACCAACACGATGGTCAACTATCCTGCGGCGATTCCGGGCAGCGGCGGAGGGCTGCAGATTCAAGGGCTGCCCGGCGAAACGGTGCCGTGGTCCATCATCGTCCTGCTCACGGGATTGACGCTGATCCCAACGATGGTGATGTGTGTTACGCCGTTTGCGCGTCTGCTGATTGTCTTTCATTTTTTGCGGCAGGCTCTGGGACTTCAGACCACACCTTCGAACCAGACGCTCATCGGGCTCTCTCTGATCCTCACGTTTTTTCTTATGCAGCCAATCGGCGTGCAGATCTACCAGAACTCGATTGTGCCGATGCAGGCAGGCCAGATCACTGCCATGGAAGCGCTGGGCCGCGGCGAAGTTCCGTTGCGCAAGTTCATGTCGCACTATGTGCGCGAGAGAGATGTAGCGCTGTTTGTCGACCTGGCGAAGGAGCCTCGTCCGAATTCGCCGGACGATCTTTCGATGCGCGTGTTATTGCCCGCATATATCTTGTCCGAACTGAAGGCTGGCTTTCAAATCGGCACCGTCTTGTTTTTGCCATTTTTGATTGTCGATATGGTGGTGGCTTCGATTACGACCTCGGTGGGCATGCTGCAGTTGCCGCCGGTGGTCATCTCGACGCCGCTTAAATTACTGCTGTTCCTGATGGTGGATGGATGGCACCTCTTGATCAGTTCATTAATGAGGAGTTTTAGCTGAGCTTATGGACGTCGATCAGGTTGTGTTGCTGGGCCGGTTAATGCTGCAGGAGGTCATCATCCTGGCGGGGCCGATATTGGCTGTTGCCATCCTCGTCAGCCTGCTGGTGAACATCGTGCAGGTGCTGATGTCGCTGCAGGACACGACTGTTTCCACCGTTGCGCGGCTTGTTGCTACGGGTGGCGCCTTGTTTCTCTCGATGCCGTGGATGTGGCGGCATCTGGCAACTTTCACGATCGGCACATTCACGGATTTTCACGAGTACCTTAAATGATCGAAATTCCCTTGTTCACGATCATCACCAGCATGCTGACTATCGGCGTGCGGCTCTCGGGGCTCATGCTCTTCGCGCCCTTCTTCGGGAGTTTGGTAATTCCAGCGCGGATCAAGGCGATTCTCGTGATCGCGATGACATTTCTGCTGTATCCCACGGTGGGGCACACCATCGATTTTCATCTCATGAAGGAGTGGCCGCTGCTGATCATCACCGAGTTTCTGGTTGGCGTGGGAATGGGCATCGCGACCAACCTTGTTTTCGAGGCGATTCAGCTTTCGGGGCAGGTGCTTGGGATGCAAATGGGCTACTCGCTGATTAACCTCCTCGATCCGCAGACCCAGGTCGATACGACGGTGATGGCCACGTTTTACCAGAGCATCGTGATGCTGCTCTTTTTGCAAATGGATGTGCAGTTCTGGCTTCTGCGCGCGGTGGGCAACAGCTTTCGTTATGTTCCGCCGGGGACGGCGCATGTGAGCAATCTGTTCACGATGGCAATTCTCAAGACGGTAGGTGAGGTGTTTGGGCTGGGTGTTCAGATCGCTGCACCGGTGCTTGCGGCGACGCTCGCGGCGGACGTCATTCTTGGGCTGCTTGGGAAGTCCTCTCCGAACTTGCCGCTCATGCTGCTGGGGCCGGCAGTGAAGAGCCTTCTCGGCATCACGGTTCTAATCGCAACGTTGAAGTACTGGCCCGACCTTTTTCGCCGCTTGTTTACGGACGCGGTGGCGAACGGCGAGCGGATTTTTCATCTGGCAGGTTGAGGGAAGATGGCAGACTCGAGCAAGACAGAACAAGCAACACCGCGACATCGGCAACAAGCGAGGAATCGGGGCCAGGTCACCCGCTCGCGCGAGCTGAGCGGTGCGCTTTCGATGGCTGCCGTGGCCGCTGTTGTATTCCTCATGGGGCGTGAGGCGATTCCGCACTGGACACATTTTTTCCGCACCACGCTTGAACTTGCAAGCTCCGAATCGATCGAGCCCGGAGGTCCGCTTCTGTTCTGGACCAGCGTCGAAGTGATGCGCTGGGTGATTCCGATTGTGGTTGCAGGGGGCGCTGTATCGGTGTTTGCGGGACTAGCGCAAGGAGGCTTCGTCTTTGCGCCTGAAGCGCTCTCGTTCAAACCCGAGCGCTTGAATCCGGCCGACCGGCTTGGGCAGATGTTTTCGCCAGCCGCGCTCAGCACAATTCTCAAATCTCTGCTGCCCTTCACCGCGATTGCATGGATCGGTGTTGCATCCATCCGGACTCATTGGGCGGACATCATGGGGAGCTCGTATGTCGATTCGCGCCGATTCGCGAGCCTGATCAGCAGCATACTTCTCCAAATCTTCTGGAAGTCCGGTTTGGTTCTGCTCATCTGGGCCGGAGTGGACTACCTGCTTCTCTGGTGGAAGAGCGAAGGCGATTTGAAGATGAGCCGCCAGGATCTCAAAGACGAAATGAAGCAGACCGAGGGTAATCCGGCGAGCAAGGCGCGTATCCGGAAAATCCAACGTCAGTCGCGGCGCAGACAGATGCTGAAAGCCGCGGAGACTGCCACGGTGGTGGTCACGAACCCGACGCATTATGCCGTCGCGCTTCGCTATGAGCAGAACATGGCCGCGCCCATCGTGGTGGCGAAGGGCCTGGATAACCTGGCGGCAAAGATCAAGGAAGTTGCCTGGAAGCTCGATATTCCCGTCATGGAAAACCGGCCCCTGGCGCAGGCTCTCTATAAGAGCGTCGAGGTCGGCGACCCGATTCCATCCGCGCTTTATCACGCGGTTGCCGAAATTCTCGTCTTGATCTACAAGGCGCAAACCGAAGTGAGAAACCGCGAAGCACGCAGACGCGGAACCGTTGTGCAAAGAACGATTGTGAGGCAGCAGTGAACAAGAAGCCTGGATTGCTGGGTACACTTCGCGCGTATTCCGACTGGATTATTCCTACCGGTGCGGTGGCCCTTGTGTTCGTGATGCTGGTTCCGCTGCCGAGCATCGTTCTCGACCTGCTGCTCACTTTGAACATCACGGCATCGGTGCTGGTGCTGCTGACTGCGATTCAGGTTCGCCGTCCGGTGGAGTTTTCTGTTTTTCCAAGCCTCATCCTCTTGCTGACCCTGATGCGGCTCTCCCTCGATTTGGCCGCAACCCGGCGCATTCTGCTGCATGGCAGCGAGGGCTCATCGGCTGCGGGCAAAGTCATCGAGGCATTTGGTCAATTCGTCGTTGGCGGCAACTATATTGTCGGTTTTGTTATCTTCGTTGCGCTCATCGCCATTCAATATCTAGTGGTGAGTCATGGCGCGGTCCGCACTGCCGAGGTCACGGCGCGTTTCACACTCGATGCCATGCCCGGCAAACAGATGGCGATCGATTCGGACCTGAACACCGGTCTCATCAACGCAGACCAGGCCCGTCAGCGCCGCGAGGCTGTGGCGCGCGAAGCAGAGTTCTGCGGCTCCATGGATGGCGCTGCCCGCTTCAGTCAGCGAGACTCGCTGGCCACGATTCTCATTACGGTCATCAATATCGTTGCGGGATTCCTCATCGGTGTATTCCAGCAGGGAGTACCGCTGGCACAGGCTCTCAAGACCTACACGATTCTCACCGTCGGCGACGGACTGGTCGCGATCATCCCGTCCCTATTGGTCTCCGTGGCCGGCGGCATTGTTGTCACTCACGCCGCATCCGATTACTCCCTCGGGTCGGATATCGGCAAGCAGATGTTCCGCACCGCACGCCCGCTGTGGATTGTGAGCGGATGCCTTTTGTCGCTGGCGCTCATTCCGGGGATGCCGAAGATCTCCTTCATTGCTCTTGGCGGAGTGACGATGTTTGCGGCGTGGAAGATGAAGCCCTCGGCCGCAACCGAGTCGGCCAGCGCAACCAAGGCCGCAGCCGCAAAGGGAGACAAGGCGGCGACCCCTGGTGTTGATCCGTTGGACGCAGTGCTGAAGCTCGACGAATTAATGCTCGAGGTTGGCGTCGGACTGGTGCCTCTGGTGGATGCGAAGCAGGGCGGCCAGTTGCTGGCGCGCGTGAAATCGCTGCGCAAGAATCTCGCGCAGACCCTCGGCTTTCTGGTGCCGTCGATTCACATCACCGATAATCTCTCGCTGAAAGAAAGAGAGTACGTGGTCTATCTGCGCGGCGTGGAGATTGCGCGCTGGGAGATGCGCCGCGACCGCCTGCTGGCCGTGAACTCTAACCCCAAGCCAGGCGACCTTCAGGGGCAGGAGACGCGGGAACCGGCCTTCGATTCGCCGGCCAAGTGGATCACGCCGGACCTTCAAGCGCAGGCTATTGCGGCCGGATACGCCGTGGTCGATCACACGTCGGTGTTGGCCGCTCATCTCTCCGAATTGATCAAGCAAAATGCCCAGGACCTGCTGACTCGGCACGAAACCAAGCGCCTTGTAGATCGGCTCNNATCCTAAGCTGATCGACGAGCTCATTCCTAAACTGTTGACGCTTGGCGAAGTGCAGAAGGTGCTGCAGCAGTTGCTGCGCGAACAGGTTTCAATCCGCGATCTGGGCACGATCCTTGAAACGCTCGTAGAGACGGCGGCAAACAATAAGAACCCTGTCCTGCTTGTGGAAGCGGCGCGGCACTCGCTCGGACGCGCCTTGATTCGGCCGTTGCTTGATGAAAATGGAAAGCTAAGAGTCGTCACACTTGACGGCGCAATTGAAGAGGAATGTGCGCGCTCGACCTCTCAAAGCTCGCAGATGATTGCGGGCGGAGCGATGCAAATCTCCGTGGCGCGCCGGGTGCTGGATGGATTGCGCGCGATGCTGGGCGATCAGGTAGCGATTGCTCCTCCTGTGCTTCTTTGCTCGTCGCCTGGGCGGTTCTATCTCAGGCGCGTTCTCGAACCGTTTATTCCCAAAATTGTTGTGATATCCCCATCGGAAATTCCTCCCATGACGCAGGTTATGTCTTTAGGTTCGGTGCGATGAGAATGTCTTACGCCAACACGTATCAAGAGGTGCCCAGATGACGGCAGCGGAATTGGCTTACAAGACGAGTGCAACAGGCGCGACCGAAGCGGATGATCTCGTCCTGCAGGAACTGCCGCAGGTCTACTACATTGCCGCGCGCATTCGCGAACGGCTTCCTCAGCACGTTGAAATGGAGGACCTGGTCAGCGCCGGTGTGATTGGACTGCTGGAGGCGACGCGCAGTTTCGATGGATCGAAGAATGTGCAGTTCAAGACCTTCGCCAAGTTTCGGATTCGCGGTGCAATTCTGGACAGCCTGCGGGAAACCGACTGGGGATCGCGTTATATGCGCAGAAGGGGACGCGAGATTGCCGAAGTAACGGCGCGGCTCGAAGCCAGGCTGGGGCGGCATCCGGTGGAATCGGAGATCGCCGAGGAGATGCATCTGGAACCCGAGCATCTGCGCAGGCTCATCGCGCAGCTCGATTCGCTTCAAATCGCGGGCCAGAAAGTTGCGGTCTCGAACGATCGTTCGGAGTCTCTCGACGTGATTGAATCGGCGCCGAATTTGGACGACCCCGATCCCTTCGAGATTTGTCTCGAAGGCGAGATGAAGGCTCACCTCGCGGAAGCAATCTCAAAACTCAGCGAGAGAGAGCAATTGATCTTGTCTCTTTATTATCGCGAAGAACTCACGATGAAGGAGATTTCAAAAGTAGTTGGAGTGGCGCTCTCGCGCGTTTCACAAATTCGGCAGGAGACGATGGTCAAACTGAAAGCGCATCTTGAACACCTGCAGCGGAAGTCCTCGCCCATGACGCCAACGAGAGGAGAGTATCTTGAGCACGCCTAGCCAAACCGAATTGGAACCGGCGGCAACATCGCCAAAACAATCTGCGTCTCAAAAGACGCCCATTAAACAGCGCACTGCACATCCATGTAATTTCCGTACGGCGGGACGTCTGTCGAATGAGCATGCGCGCTTGCTGAGCGCTCTTCATGAGACATTTGCCCTTCGTCTCGCGAGCACTCTCGATGCCTACCTCGGGACTGGCGTTGAGATAAAGCTCGAAACGCTCGATCAGCTCCCGATCAAGGACCATATCGCTGGCATTCCGCCTCTCAGCTACGTCGTGCCGTTCTCTTCGAACACGATGATTGTGGAACTCGACAATGAATTGGTCTTTCCCGTCATCGAATTGCTGATGGGTGGCACTGGCAATGCGGTCAACGCCGGCCGCGAGCTTTCCGAGATCGAAGAAGAGATCATGCAGGACGTGATTGCGCTGCTGGCGCGGCAGGCTGAAGCCGTATGGCGCATTCCGAACCTGTCTTTGGTTTCGGGTCCACGCATCAAGCCAACCTTGATGCATCACGCTTTTGCACCAAATGAGAAAGTCGCCGTCCTGCGATTCAGTATTGAACTTGCCGGTGCGACGGGTTCCTTCAATCTCGTCTTCCCGACGGACTTTCTCAATGTGCTGATGGCGCAGATCAAGCAAGATCAGCCGCAAAAGCAAACGCGCGTGTGGAGCTTTCCAAGTCCGCCGCTTCGCGAACGCATTCTGGAATGCGACGTCGAGGTGTCGTCCGAATTGCCGAGCTTGAAGGTCGCTGTCCGCGATTTGATCGCATTGCAGCCCGGCTCGGTGTTAAAGCTGAGGGCGCCGATTCGAATTCCCGGAATGCTGACGGCGGGAGGACGCGGCTTGTTTGAGGCCGTACCGGTTCGAAGTGGTACGCAGCGAGCTGCGCAACTTGGCCGCCGCGCCCCATCAACAGAATGGAAGAGGAGATAGAACCATGGACATCCATGCCAAGAAAAAAAGTGCGAATTTCTTCGCCGCGGCTTTTGCCGAGTCCCTCGCTCAGTCGGTCGCCGCGGAGACCGGATCCGCTTGGCCGCTCGGAGTGATGAGCTCCCCCGATGTGCCGATCAACAAAGGAACGCCGGTCCATTTTCGGCTGGCTGTAGAAGGTTCCATTGAGGGCGAATGCTTTATTGAGTTCTATGAGCCGCAGGTTTCCGGACTCGTTTCGAAAATATTGAAGCAGCCAGTGACGGAACTTGCAGACGAGCATTGCGAGGCTTTGGCGAAGGTCATTTCGTCGGCCACAACCGGCCTGACGGCATCTCTTTCGGCCAGGCACGGAGCGCTTGGCTGCAAAGTCGAGCGTGTCGCGGGGCTGGCGTTCGGTGGCATGTTTGTTGTTCCTCTCGCCGCGTCTGAGGATGAGTCGAATGCGGAGGTGCTGCTCTATTTTGGCGGGCAGCTGCTGGATGCGCTCTCGGCTACGCAGGATGGAAAGCAAGCCGGAGAAGCCGAAGAGCCTGCAGTTTCATCTGCCAATCTGAAGCTGGTGATGGATGTTGAGCTGAATGTGTCGCTTCGATTCGGCCAGCGGCAACTGCCGCTCCGCGAGGTTTTGGAATTGACGAACGGATCCATCATTGAATTGGACCGAATGGTAGACGAGCCGGTGGAGCTATTCCTCGACGGAAAGCTGATTGCGCGCGGCGAAGCGGTCGTGGTTGACGGCAATTATGGTTTGCGGGTGACGGAAATACCGCAGCCGGTCGCAGCTTACCTTCTTAACTCATGAACCGAGGTCGATGACGATGAGTTTGTCGCTGATGTCGTTTTTGCCCGCCATTGATCGGGGGTTGAAGAACATGAGGGCGGAGTGCGACTATCGCGCCTGCCACAACAAGCAGTTCCTGCGCAGCATTCCGGGGAGCCGTCCCGGAATCCGTGTGGGCAGCCTTTGGTATTGCAGCGTGGACTGTTTCGCGTTTGCTTTGCGCGCTCCGTTCTCGAGGGTATCCAGCCGCCGCATTGTCGAGATTCCAAGGAATCCACGGTTGTCGCTTGGGCTGGTGTTACACGCGAAAGGGTATCTGACAGCCGAACAGTTACGCGTTGCAACGGCCCAGAGTCAACGGCACGGCGAGGAACTTGCGGACACAGTGATACGGCTCGGCATGGCCAATGAAAAACAGATTGCAGCAGCTCGGTCCGCCCAATGGGGCTATCCCGCACTGGCGCAGGACTACATGGGCAAAATGATTCAGGCCGATCTGCCGCGGACCATTCTGCAGGCGTGCTCGGCGGCGCCACTGCACTATTCGGCGAGTGCAAAACGAATTCTGCTGGGCTTCGTCTCGCGGGTGGAGCATAGTCTTCTCGAGTCGATCGAACAAATGACTGGCTGCAGGGTCGAGCCGTGCTTCATCACCCCAACCGATTTCGAAGAGCAGATGGAGCGGCTCACTTCATTTCCGGATTACGAGGAGATCGCGGTCCATGATCCCGGCACGCCTGAGAAAATGGCGCGTACGGTGGGCCGGGCGGCTGTGGATGTGCGCGCCCGAGAGGCACTTTTCACGCAGTACAAGGACCTTGTTTGGGCGCGAATCCTGGGCAAACGCGGAAAAGTGGATGTGATCTTCCGGGTGAACCAGGCCGTTGAGGAAGCGAAAGCGCAAAAATCCGAGATTTTCTACGAACCCACCTCAAATCTGGGGTAAAAAAATCAGCACCAGTTGCCGATAAGTATGCAGGTGGTGACCCGGTGCTGGAACAGAAAGTCTTCGAAATTGGAACCGTCCGGAGCGCAGTCCCTTTTTGGCAGTTGAATTCGGTCGACCTGGTGCGCAATCTTCCTGACGTGCCGGTGCTGTCAGAGACGCTTTTATTGATGGAGTTGAAGTCGCGGGATCGCGCCGTCGATCTGACCGAGATCTCGCAGTTAGTGCTTGGCGATCTCGGCGCGATGCTACAGATCATGCGTCTGGCAGCCGACGAAGACGTCTCGGAAGACAGCCGTCCCACGCGCATCGAGGATTGCATCTCCGGCCTTGGGCTGCCGGCGTGCATTGAAGCCATGTCGAGGCAAACGGTCAAGCGCAGAAGCCGTCCTGCCGCGATCGTCGAGACCTGGACGCACGCGCAGCTGGTTGCGGGAAACTGCAGATATCTGGCGGAGGAGAACATCATTGCTGTCAATCCGGACGAGGCTTTTATGGTGGGGTTATTCCACACCATCGGCTCGTTGCCGGAGGTCCTGGGCTGGGAATGGACAACTCCATTTTGCGACGACCCGGAGCTGACGGGATTGAGAATGGCCGAGGCTTGGTCGCTCCCTCATTGCGTGGTCGAGTATTTCTCTGAGCTCCGGTCGCTTTCGAAGCCGGGGCGGTGGAGGGAAATCGTGCATCGCGCTCATCGACAGGCGAACCTGCGTGTTTATGAAGAGGCCCTCGACGAACATCGCCCAGTGCCGAATATTTCGAGCGCATGGCTGCAACTGGTGTCCTCTTAGAGATAGACCTGGAGTTGATCTGGGGCGCCGATTTTTTGGGGTCCTGGATTGTGTTCCGATGAGGACACATCGATTCTTCATCAACACGGGTAGCTTCGGTTTCCCGGTTCTCATCCAACCCTCATTTATCGGACCTTTTCTAAGCTGCCGACCCTCAATTCCCGCTGTTTAGGCCCGTTTCCGCGGCAAATCTTGCCTGCCCGGATGGCACGCGCCGTGCATGTCTCTTTGCGAAGGGACTCTCATGGACAGTGGTCTGTATGCCGCATGCACCGCTCTTGTGTCTCGCACACAGGCGTTGGATACGATTGCGAATAACCTCGCCAACGCAAGCACCGTGGGTTTCCGGTCCGAGCACAACGTGTTCAGCTCGGTTCTCGCAAACACGGGTGGTGGGTCCAGCTCGGCCCTTAACCAGGCAATCAATAACTACGGACTCCTGAGCGGGACCACGCTGGACGGGACCCAGGGCGCTTTGCAAAAAACCGGCAACGATCTGGATGTGGGGATCGAAGGGCCGGGCTACTTCGTTGTCCAGACGGCGAATGGTCCGATGTATACGCGCAATGGCGCATTTCAGGTGTCGAGCAAGGGCCAGTTGGTCACGGCGACGGGGGATGCCGTAATGGGTGACAAGGGTGTCATTTCAATGCTGCCCGGGCCCGTCTCAATCAGCGCGGATGGGACCATCTCTTCGAACGGAGCAGTCACAGGAAAACTGAAGGTCGTTGAGTTTCCCGCAGGCACGGAGCTGACAAGCGCCGGCAGCACCTATTATTCCGCGCCGGCTAACACGGCAACTGCAGCCACGGCTTCAAACGTGCGCCAGGGATTGCTTGAAAGCTCGAATGTGAACCCAATCGCCAGCATGGTCGAACTGGTGAATGCACAGCGTTCTGCTGAGATGATGCAGCGTGCGCTCTCGATGTTTAACTCCGAAATAGATAAAACAGCAACCCAGGACCTGCCCAAGGTCGGATAAAGGAGATTCAATGTTTCACGCTCTCTATACGGCTGCCAGCGGGATGACCGCCCAGCAAATCAATCTGGATAACATCGCGAACAACCTGGCTAACTCGAGTACCGCGGGATTCCAGTCGCGCCGCGTCCAGTTTTCCGATCTCCTTTATCAAAGCGATATCATGCCCGGCGCCGCGGCCACGCAGCAGACCACCGTTGCCTCCGGCCTCCAGGTGGGACTTGGCACCAAGCCCGGAAATACTGAAATCGTCCAGACGCAAGGCGACCTGAGCAGCACGGGGAACCCTCTCGACTTCGCGATCCAGGGCAGCGGCTTCTTCCAGGTTCTGATGCCGAACGGCCAGACCGGCTACACGCGGTCGGGTTCATTTCAGCCCGACGCGCAGGGCAACCTGGTTACGGCAAATGGGAATGCGCTGCAGCCGGCCATCAATATTCCCGCCGCCGCCACCAATATCACGGTTGGCAGCGATGGGACGGTAAGCGTCACGTTGCCTGGGCAGACATCCTCACAACAAGTGGGCGTGATTCAACTCGCCTCGTTTGCAAACCCAGGCGGCTTGAACAGCGTGGGCAACAATATTTATCTGCCCACGACGGCATCTGGCGATGCTGTAGTTGGCGCTGCCGGTGGTTCCGAAGGGCTGGGCACCATTCAGCAGGGGATGCTCGAGCAGTCGAATGTGAACGTGGTGGATGAATTCGTGAATATGATTCTCGCGCAGCGGTCGTATGAGTCGAATTCGCGCGTAGTCAAAGCCGCCGATGAGATGCTTCAGCAGCTGAACCAGCTTTCGCAGTAGATTGAGAACCCGATGAAGCAATTGAAGGCGATCCTCTCGTGCACGTTCCTTGCCGCCGTGGTTTGTCCCGCGGTCGCAGAGCCAGGACACTATGCCATCAGCACCGAACAGATTGCGGCGACCGTGAGCAGGATGGGCGTGCAGGTTTTGCCTGAACAGGTGACGCTGTTAACGGATGTTGTCGCAACGAAGGTGTCTCCTGCGCTCAAGGTTCGCTCGATCGAGCGCTGGAGCAACGAGCGCATGATGGCGCGCCTGGAATGCGAAAACCGGGAAGAATGTCTTCCGTTTTTCGTCGGCCTTCGGATGGGTCGGGGCAGCACAACGGCATCGACTGGAAATCTCGTAGAAGGGTCGCCGCTCTTCAGTTCTGGACCGGCGGGATCTTCAAAGGCATTTGTGGTGCGCAGTGGATCGCCGGCAACACTGATGCTCGATAGTGACCGCGTCCACATCCGGCTCTCCGTGATCTGCCTCGAAAACGGCGCTCCCGGCCAGAGGATTCGTGTGACTGGCAAAGATCGTCGGCTGGTCTTTACAGCACAGGTGATCGACGGGTCGTTGTTGAAAGGAAGACTGTGAAGAGGCCGACGATGAGGCGTTTCAGCGCGCAGCTGCTTTGCGCCGCCCTTGCGGGAGGCGCGTTCGCTGTGCCGGCGGCCCATGCGAAGACGAGCAAAAAAATCACCAATCCAGCCGAGTTGCGGACGGATTACATTGCCCGGCTTCAGGAGCAGCCAATTACCGCGTCGACGCACACGGTAGGCAGTCTCTGGTCACTTGGGGATACCAGCGATCTCTCTTCGGATTACAAGGCACGCAAATTGAACGATACCGTTGTCATTCTCGTTTCGGTGCAGACCAGCGCGGCGCAGAGCGGCGATGTCAACAGCGCGCGGGCGTTTGGGACGAGTTCCGCGATTACCGGCCTGGCTGGGGACATCAATACCAAGGGATTGAACCCGCTCTTCAATGCAAATTCGAATACCACTCTGAAGGGATCGGGCTCGACCGATTCAAGCACTGCCTTCAGCACCAGCATGACGGCGCAAGTAATCGCAGTGCTGCCCAGCGGCAACCTGGTTGTCGAGGCGCAACGCAAGATCTTTATGAACAATCAGCACGAGGACGTTACCATCCGCGGAGTCGTGCGCCCCAACGATATTGGACCGAGCAACACGGTGCCTTCGACAGCCCTGAGCAATCTTGAAATTGAAATGAAGGGCAAGGGAATCATCGCCGACAGTACACGTCCTCCTAATCGGATTACGCGAGCGATCTTGTGGCTTCTTGGATTTTGAGGATTTTGACAAAGATGAGAACTCCATTCGCTCTCGCGAAACTTCGGCCAACCCACCTCGTCGCGTGGTTGCTGGTATTGATTTTTACGCTTCCACTTCTGGCGGACAATCCGAACCGCCGGGTTTTGATCCGAGATATCACCAGCGTGGAAGGCGTGCGCGATAACATGCTGGTCGGTTATGGACTCGTCGTTGGGCTGAACCGAACGGGCGACAGCCAGCAAACCTATTTCACAGTGCAGACGCTGGCCAATGCGATGCAGAAGATGGGGGTGCTGATTTCTCCCGCGCAGGTTGAAGTGAAGAACGTGGCCTCTGTCTTCATCACCGCATCTCTGCCGCCTTTTGCGCGCCCTGGCGCCAAGCTCGACGTTACAGTCTCTTCGGTCGGGGATGCGAAGAGCCTCGTGGGCGGCGTGCTTCTGATGAGTGCCCTGCATGGGCCCGACGGACAAATCTATGCCGAGGCGCAAGGGCCGTTGATCATGGGCGGCTATAGCGCGGGCAACGGCGCCAACGGAAAGGAAGTGAATTCGACGACAGTCGGATCAATTCCCAACGGGGGGATTGTAGAGCGCGACGTCTCCGTCGATCTGCATGACTTCAAGACGGTGTCGCTGCTGCTGCGCAATCCAGACTTCACTACCGCGAAGGACGTTGCAGACGCGATCAACCAGGAGTTTCATAAACTCGTCGCAACGGCTCTCGACAATTCCCGCGTTGACGTCAGTGTGGCGGATGCAGGCGCAGTCTCGGTGCCGCTGTTGATTTCCCGCGTACAGAATCTTGTGCTCAGGATCGACACGCCGGCCAAAATCGTGATCAACGAGCGAACTGGAACCATCGTTCTAGGCGGCGATGTAAAGCTGACGCCGGTCTCCGTCATTCACGGAAATCTCTCGATCGAAGTTGTTACCTCCTACACCGTCGCACCGATTCCGGGCGCTGGTGGATTTAACGAACAGACCCGTCCAGTTGGCCCGGGGGGTCAACAATCGGATAACTCCGGGGGCCTGTCGCAGTCTCCCAATTCCGGGGCCGGGGGCCGGGGAATGGACCGGACGGTGAACCCGAACCCGACGGAGGCGCTGGTCCCGCAAACCAGCGTGAACGTGACGGACGCTCCTGCGCAGACCATGCGGTTGGATGAAGGCGCCAATGTGGACGAGTTGGTGAACGGTCTTCACGCCATTGGCGCGACATCGCGCGACGTTGTGGCCATTCTTCAGGCAATCAAGGCACAAGGCGGATTGCAGGCAGATTTGGAGGTGCAGTAAATGGCGTCCACTAGTCTCACCGGCTCGCTTGTGAGTCAGGCACAGTCGAGCCTTCTCCAAGCCCAGCAGGAACGGATGGTTCAGCAGCTCAAGTCACCCCAGGCCGTGACCGGCGATGGCAAGATCGAGAAAAGCGCGCAGGAATTCGAATCCATGCTGTTGAGCACCTGGCTGCAGCAGGCTGAGCAGTCCATGGCCACCGTGCCGGGCGCTGAGGACGATGAAGACGCGGCTGGGCGCGACCAGATGATGAGCCTGGGGGTCCAGTCGCTGGCCAATTCGATGGCGGCGTCGGGCGGCATCGGGATTGGGAAGATGATTGCGAAGGCGTTGCATAAGGCGGCGGACAAAGCGGCTGTGCCGGCGAGCGGGGCGGCTGGGTCTACCGATGGCTCGGCTGTGCCGGCGGAGGCCAAGAAAATTGAAAAATAAAGCTGAGAATTCCATTAAACTTTGGCGGGCAAGGTGCCGATAGTGGCGCAGGAGTCAATGAAGGAGTTGCAATGAGAATCGATCTTACGCAGGCTGCAGCGAGCCAGATCGCAACCGAGCCGAACTCGAAGCAGGTAGGCGCTGCGAACACCGCCGTGTCGGGTCTGGCCGGAGGAGAGGATCGAACGACGCTGACGTCGGACACACAGTCTCTCGCCTCCCTGGTGGGCAACGCCATGAGTGCGCCTGAAATTCGTCAGGACAAGGTAGATAGCCTGACACAGGCCGTCAACAGCGGGCAATATCAGCTTGATCCAGGCAAAATCGCTGCGTCGATGCTCGACGAGCACGCCTGAGTTCGAGATTGGNNTCCAGGAATGAATTCGACTGGCGTCCAGGACCGGAATGGCAAGCTCGTGGAGTATCTCGAGCTGTTGCGTTCGCTCGCCCAGGAACTGGAACGCTCGATGCAGGCAATTTCTCAGAATTCCCTCTCGCCTCTGGAAGACAGCGTAGCCAACCAGCAAGTTCTCGCCACCCGGCTTCACGAATTGGCGAACGATCTCAGCAAACCAGTTGAGGATCGTGCTGTCGCCTCTGTGGGGGGCGGGGACGAGGGGTTGATGCGTGAGATTCGCGGCGCCTCCAAGACCTTGCAGACCCTGAATCAGCGCTATGCGGCACTGCTCAAGCTTTCGAGTCACTCGGTGGGGTTGATGGTTTCGCTGTTTAGTTCATTCAGAGGACAAATTCAGGAGGGCACTGGCCCCAGGTTGGAACAGCAGACCTGGTCCTGCCAGGTGTAAACGCCATGGGTGGATTGAGCACATCGCTATTGATCGGGGTCCAGGCGCTGGAGGCGAACCAGGGCGCGCTGAATGCAACGAGCAACAACATCGCCAACGCCAACACGCCGGGCTACACGCGCGAGGTGCCGCAGTTTACAGAAACCCCCGTGAACCAGGTGAACGACCAGATTCTTGGGGGCGGCGTGAGCCTCAACGGCCTCCAGAGCGTGCGCGATGAATTGCTGAATATGCAGATCAACCAGCAAACCTCAGCGCAGAGCAGCGTCGATACACAATCGACAAGCCTTCAGCAGGTACAGACTTATTTCACGACCACCGGTGGGGACATTGCCAGTGCACTGTCTTCGTTCTCAAGCAGCCTGGCTGAGTTGTCCGCGAATTCATCCGACTCGGCCGTGCAACAAACTGTTCTCTCGAGCGGCCAGAATCTCGCCACGGCGTTCAATACCGCCGCCAATGGCCTCACGACCGTGCAATCGGCGGCTGACACCCAGGTGACGCAGACAGTAGCGCAGATCAACACGCTGACCAAGCAGATTGCGAGTCTGAATGGGCAGCTCTGGCAGTTGCAGGCGTCTGGCCAGGATGGTGGCACGGTCCAGGATCAGCGCGACCAGGCGGTTCAGCAGTTATCGCAATTGACGGGGATTTCGATTACCCAAAGCAGCGATGGAGAGACCATCACTACGGGCAATGGAAGCCCGCTGGTGATGGGCAGTCAGAGTTTCTCTCTGCAAACTACGACCGGCAGCAATGGCACGCAGCAAGTAATTGACTCCTCCGGAAACAACATTACTTCTTCGATACAAGGCGGCCAGCTTGGCGGAGCGATCCAGATTCGCGATCAGGTGATTCCCAGCTATTTGAATCAGCTCAACACGCTCGCCAGTCAGTTCTCCACTGCTTTCAATGCGGCCCAGGCGCAGGGCTACACTTCCAGCGGCTCCCAGGGCGGGGCCTTCTTTACCGTCTCCAGCCCGGCAAATGCTGCGTCGACCATCAGTGTCTCCAATTCGGCGCAAATCGCTGTCAGTTCCGATGGCTCGTCGGGGAGCAATGGCAATGTCGCCAATCTTTCAGCGACGCTGACGAACAAGCTGCCGTCCGGGCAAACCGCTGCGGACGCCTATGCGAGCCTTGTATATCAGGTGGGCAACGATACGTCGACCGCTAGCTCGAACTCGACGGCGATTGGGGCAAGCTTGCTGCAACTCACGGATCAGCAGAGCGCGGTCTCCGGAGTCAACATCGACGAAGAGACAACCAACCTAATCAAATTCCAAACAGCCTACGAGGCCGCGGCCCGGATCGTCAGCACTGTGCAGGCATTGGGCACGGTCACTCTCGATATGGGCTCGACTCAGAGTTATTAATTGATGCGCGTAAATCCAAATCTAGTTCCCGATATCCTCGCCGGTCTTCAGCAGAGCCAGACGACGCTCAATCAGGCGCTCGAGCAAGTATCGACCGGCAAAAGCGTGAATGTGCCATCGGACAACCCCGCGGCTGCGTCCGAGATGGTCCAAAACACGATCGAAACGGCCAATGTGGACCAGTACACACAGAACGTCACGGGCGTTCTCTCGCAGGTCCAGGCTGCAAGCTCCGCGTTGAGTTCGGTTGAGTCGTCGCTCACACAGGCAATTTCGCTAGGGACGGAGGGCGCCAACGGCACGGAATCCACAGCCAATCAGCAAGCGATCGCCTCGCAGGTCCAGGGCATCCTCAACAGCGTTGTTACGCAGGCCAACACCTCCTATGAGGGCTCGTATCTCTTCGGGGGCACGGCGTCCTCACAGCAGCCTTACACTGCGGATTCCTCTTCACCGACCGGTTACACCTACAACGGGAACGGTGGCCAAAACTCCGTCGCCGTCGGCGACAGCACCAATGTTCAGGTCAATCTGCCCGGCAGCCAGATCTTCTCGAATTCGACCACCAACGTATTGGGCTCGTTGAGCGCTCTCGTCACCGCGCTGCAGGGCGGAAATTCTTCGGCAATTGGTACGGCAGTCAGTGGCGTGACTACCGCCCTGAATTATGTTAGTCAGCAGCGTATCTTCTATGCCAATGCCGACAGTCAATTGAATTCGCAGGAGACTTACCTGCAGCAGGAAACTGTCAACCTGTCGTCGCAGCAGACTTCATTAGTTGGCGTGAATATGGCCCAGGCAGCTATTAACTTGAGCCAAGCACAGACGGACAATAGCGCGGCGCTGGCGGCAGCGGCGAAGGTTCTGCCCGATACGCTGCTCAACTACCTGGCGATACCGAGTTAAGCGCTCGACGCAGGGCGAACTTTGTTGATCGGGCGACTGGCTATGTTTGCGGCGCGAGGTTTTATCGTGCCGCGTCTATCGAGCCGGACGCTTTCGAGCCGGTGCGACGATCGGGCGCGGCGACGCTGCTCGCGCTGCCGGTTTTGAGGAGATGAAATGGAAGTTGACCAGAGCCGCGCGCAGAAGGCGCGGCCGGATCTTCAAGCAAACCAGTCGTCGCGTCTGTATTCGGTCGTTGTTGCGGCAAAGGCGGGAAGATTCCGCATGGAGGCAGGAAGGATATCGGGTCCTGAGGGAACCTGGCGTTGATCGGCCTTCTGCCATGCTTCGCGAATCTTCAGCACGGCGGCCATCAGTTCTTCTAACTGCTCGGCTGATCTGTTGATCTGCGCCTGAAGCAGCTTGCGGCGCAGGGTGCGGTAAAAGGCACCAAGTTGATCCGCCAACGGTCCGCCGTCCCCATGGAGCAGCCGATCCTCAAGAAAACCGATGATGTGAACCGCGTGGTTGGCTTCGTGGCAACGCTTTTCGATGTCGTTGTTCCGTTCGGCCTGAGCCGCGCGGCGCAGATCTTCTGCGAGGGCGTCGAATACGGCGATCAGCAGGCCGAACCCGCTGCTCCCCTGAATTGCAGTCTTGCGATAAGCCAGATCGGTGCGCATTTTCTCAGTCCCTGTCGTCCCTGCTTAGCCGCCGTTGCTTGAATTCGGATTAAATTCTTGATTGATCTGCTTGAGCTCCATGGGCAGCTCTTGCAGCTCCGTTTCAGCCTTCGAGAACTGGGCCTGCAGGCTGGTCTGCAGTGGCGCGATGACCGTGGTCTGAAAGTTGGTGATGTCCTGCTTGAGAGTGGTTTCCTCGCTATTCATGCTCTGGAGGTCGACAACAAAGGCCCCATTGCCGGGAGCAAGAAAGTTGGTGAGCTGCTGGTCCATGTTGTTTGCGAAGCCGTTGAGCGCGGAGCCCTGAAAAAAAGATTGCACGCCGGCGAAGTTATTTTGCAGAGTATTCTGCAACGTCGAAGAGTTAACCGAAAGACTTCCGTCGTTGTTGAACGAGATGCCGAGAGAAGAGAGGTTGATTGAGGAGCCACTCGCAACGAAGTTCAGCGACTGCTCCACTGCGTTCTGCAGGTTGATGATGTTCGAATCCTGGGCCAGCGGGCCCTGACCCGATGAGGTGTCGTTGAACTGGCCGTTGATGTCGCTCATGACCTTGTTGTAGTCGGTCACGAATTGATTGATCGCAGTGGACGCCGATGAGGTGTCCGGCTGGATATTGAGCGTCACCGGCGTCCCCGCACTGGCGCCCTCGAGATTCAGAGTTACACCGGGAAGCGCGCCGGAGACGGTGTTGGAGGCGCTGCTGATCGGCACACCATCGACCGTAAGAGAGGCATTTGTGCCGGTGACCGGCTGAGTGAATCCAAAACTGGGCGAACCGCCGATGGTGAAGTTGGAGGCGCTGCCCGACGAGTTGGCGACGATGGCCAGGCGGGCGCCGTTGGCGTCGGTGATTACAGACGCTGTCACCCCGAGATTGTCTCCGTTGATCTGGTTCGCCACATCGGTTAGAGATTCGGTTCCGTCAGTGGTGATGGTCTGTGTCGCCCCGGAGCCGGTGGTGATGGTGAAGCTCCCGGCCGGCAGATCGGTAGAACTGGATGCGAATTCCCCGGAGGTCCATGTGGCCGTGGTGGCAAGGCTATTGACTGTCACGACGTGGGTTCCCAGCGCAGTCCCCGAGGCCGCGGTGGCCGAAACGATGCTTGAGTTCGACGACGTAACGGCATTGGACGCCAGAGGACCGGTGATGCTGTTCAACTGTTGCACGTCATTGTCGAGATTCTGCACATCCGTTTGAATTTGCTGCAGCGTCGAAACCTGGTTCTCAGTCGAGGTCAGTTGGGTATTCCAGGCGGTTTCCGGCGCCGAAGCCGCGGTGACGGCCGCGTCGACGGCGGTCGTGACGTCGAGGCCAGAACTCGTTGACCCCGTTAAGGCCTGAAGGATCGAACTAATGTCGATGCCGTTCGAAGAGGAGCTGGAGCCGAGAAGCGAATTAAGTGCAGAGACTGAACTCATGAGAGGTCCTTTTCCTTAGGCCGGGGCCGCGCTGTCTGGCGCCTCGATGGCGCCCAGCCGCAAGAATATATCGGCATCTGCAGCTCGGGATTTCAGTCCGCAAAACAGAACAGCAGCGCCCCAAAGAGCGCTGCTGCCGGGTGAAAAGGGGTGAGCTTACTGGAACAGCTTCTCGACCAGCTGTTCGGACTGTTGCGAACTCTGCAGGGCAGAGAAACCGATCTGCTGTAGAGTCTGCTCCTGCGTGAGCTGCGCGACAGCTTGCGGGATGTTCGTGTTTTGGATGTTGTTCACGGCGTCCTGCAGGTTGGTCTGCTCGGTGGATGACACCGCCGAGCTGGCGTTGAGCTGGTTGATCGAAGAGCCAACCGCGCCGGCATTCGCGGAGACGGTGTTGATGGCCGCCGTAACAGCGGTCAGAGCCGTCTGGGCACTGGCAGTTGACGTCAGGGTAGAGGCGTTCACTCCAAGTGCCGTCGTGGTCAGAGCGGCGATGGTGGTTGCGACGGTGTTGTTGCCGCTGGCAGTGCCGTCACTGGTGAAGACGTCCAGTGTGGTGCCTGCGCCGGCCGCACCGAAAACGGCCGTGCCGTTAAAGTTGGTGGTTGAACCGATGGTGCCGATTTCGGTCAGGATCGACTGGAACTCTGTATTCAGAGCCGTCGCCTGCGCGGTGGACAAGCCGCCGGTCGATGCCTGGGTGGCCAGGGTGACGGCGGTGTTGAGCAGCGTTGTAACCTGCGACAGCGCGCCCGCGGCGGTCTGCAACTCGCCAACGCCGCTTTGAGAGTTCTGGGCGGACTGAGTCAGAGCCGAAATGTTGGCGTTGAGGCCGGCTGCGATGGACGAGTTTGCAGGCGCAATGGCGGGAGAAACGAGCTCATTGCCCGTGGAAAGCTGTTGGAGTGTCGTTTGAAGTTGATCCTGCGTACTGCTGAGTGAATTCTCGGCAATGATGTTCGTGACGTTATTGATCGGACTGATGAGAGACATTTGAATCGCTCCTTATATCGATTTCCGCCTGCACCGAACCAGTTCTTACAAAAGGTCCAGAATCGTTACTTGGAGCAGGTGGTTGTCTGTTACGAGCACTCTATCGGCCCTTCGATTTCGAGATTCTAGTTTGAGGCTAGAATTCTGCTTTTCAGCTTCTACAACTTTTGTGAAAGAAGACATTCAATCCTTGCAGGGTTTCGCGCTGCGGAGACAGATGCTCGATGCCTTTTCCATAAGATTGAACTATCAGGCAGGAAATACGGGATAAGTCCTTGTTACTCTCTCAGGCGGGAGCGGTTCTTGTCCTTATACATGGCAGCGTCTGCTTCGGCGATCAATTCCTGCAAGGTCTTCCCGGCTTTCCATTCGGCCACGCCGATTGACGCGTCGACATGGATTACCGGACCCTCGGTCCCTGTCCCGCCATTGATGGTGTACTTACCAAACACCCATTCGCGAATCCGGTCCACATGCGACGTAGCTCCGGTCTTATCGCAAGCGATGATCACTACGAACTCGTCTCCACCCCAGCGGCCCACTAAGTCACCGGAACGCGCGTTCGATTGCAATTCCACCGCGAATTGCTTAAGTAAGTCGTCGCCAGCCAAGTGACCATGCCGGTCGTTGACCTGCTTAAAGCCGTTCAGATCGAGCATGACGAAGCAGAAGGTTTGGTTGCACTCGATACACCAGCGGATTCTCTCTTCCACGCTACGGCGATTTGCAACGCGCGTGAGCTCATCCCTCAAACTTAGTTGCTCGGCCGACTTAAGCTTGGTTTCGTAAATCGAGACCTCAGCGCGCAAATGAGCAACTAACTCCTTGCTATCGCGAGTCATCTGATCGACGCTGCCCTTCAGTTCCGAAACGCGCTTCACCAGGGAAGATCGGATCTCAGTCAGATCGTCGAGATTGGCAATTTGCTCCAGACGCCCTGTCACTTCCTTGAACTGATTGGAATAGCCGTTATCCCAACTCCCCACCGACTCAGCGGTCTTGGCCAGCGCGACCAGAATCTCCCGGACTTCGTCCGCTTTGGACTTTAAATGATCTGAAATCCGGTCTCCCCATTCCCGCAACTGGACTTCGACCTGCTTTTGGTTCTGCTTCACCGATTCAGAAGAAGTGTTGACCGATACGCGATGTTCAAGTCGTTGCAGGTTCGCTTCAAGGTCAGCGCCAAGAGCCGGGGAGATGTGAGCTGCAGTTCTTCCGATGGCGCCGAGGACAGCGCGATAGGACTGCAGCGTCACCGGGAAGAGTCCTTCACGCTCCGGTTCCGTTTGAAGTACCGCGGTTGTGTCCATGTCTAGAAATTTCTTTAGAGAAATCATTCTCGGGTTAAGTCCTTTCTTGCCCAAAGAATGGAATTGAGCCATCAGATCCGCTTCTCGTTCGGGCTTCCTTGGTTGTGGTTCTTTGCGGTTTTAGGGTGACTTGCAAGGCGATCCAGCCAACTTTCAAATGCGCTCACAGCGCGATCTCTATCGGTATTTCGCGGACCAAGTTTTAACGGGAGATACGATTCGTCTTGTCTTTGGTACTGAACAGGACGAATTCGGTTGAAGAAGAGCGATCGGGGGCAATGGGGTCTCGGGCTAGCCGCGCCGTTATTCTATTTTAGAATCAATGGCTTACAATGAGATGGTCGTCAAACTTGTTGGGCAAGATCCGCCGGCGCCGGTCACTGGCAGCGTCGGCCTATGTTGCGCGACGTGGCGGAATCTTTGATCCCCAGAACGCGTAATACGCAACGCAGACATAACACACAAGTGGTACCACCATCGCGATCGCCATGCTGTGGGTCTTTTGAAATGCCAGCCCCATTACCGGAGTGAAGACGGCGCCTCCAATAATCGACATGACGAGCAGGGAAGCTCCGGATTTCGTATTTACGCCCAGGCCACGGATCCCCAGCGCAAAAATCGTGGGAAACATCAGCGACATGAAGAAGCTGGTTAGAAAAATAGCCCAGAGTCCAATCCATCCGGGGAAGAGAATTCCGACGGTCACAAGCAACACATTCGCCACAGCGAACAAGCCCATCAGCGTGCTTGCGCTCACAGCTTTCATCCAGTGGCTCGAGCCGAAGCGCCCCACGCCAAATCCCGCGAGTGTTCCAGTAAGAAAATAGCCCGCGGTTTTTTCCGGCAAACTCGTGTAGTCCTGCACATATTGGATGAAGTAGCTCCAGGTGCCCACCTGCGCGCCCACATAGCAGAACTGTGCCAGCACCGCCAGCAGGAAATGCGGATAGCGCAGCAGCTCGCGATAACTCCCACGCGGCTCTTCGCTGCCGGTTGACTGTGGTCCCGCAACGGCAGGGAAGGGTGTACGGAAGATCAGAAATGCCCAGAGCAGAACGACCGCGCCGATCGCCATGTACGGTGGAACGACGCGCATGGTCTCGTGATGAAGGTAGGCATCGTAGGCTCCGGCCAGCTTCAGTCGCGCAATATCGGGGGCTTTGAGCTCAACCCCGGAAAAGATAAACAATGTGCCGATAAGAACGCCGGTGATGGCGCCCAGCGGATTGAATGCCTGCGAGAAGTTGAGACGCCGCACCGCGCTTTCAGGCGCGCCCAGTTGCGCGATCAGCGGATTGGCGCCTGTCTCGAGGAATCCGAGCCCGCTGGCGATCACAAACAGTGCGAGTAGAAAAAGCGAGTAGCTGCGCGCCGCCGCAGCGGGCAAAAAGAGAAAAGTTCCAAGGCTATAGAGCAGCAGGCCGGTAACCAGGCCGAACTTGTAACCACGATGCCGCATGACTATCGCTGCGGGAACGGAAAACACGAAGTATCCTATATAGAAGGCCGACTGCACCAGTCCCGCTTGCAGCCGTGTAAGCTCGAACGATTTCATGAACTGACGAATCAGCACGTCATTCAGGTTGTTCGCAATCCCCCAAAGAAGAAAAAGGCCAGTCACCAGAGCGAATGCCGCCAGGCCCTCCGTCGGGAACAGCGGCTTGTTCTCGCTCTGGTCAACTTGCGGCGGGATTACGGCAATGGCCACTCGGGGCTCCTTCGGTGCACGCATACCTTTATATCCGTTTGGTGGCGCAAGCGGTCAACGCGAACCAACGCACGCGAGATTTGACTCGGGTGGCGAGGGATACGGCGTCCTGGCTCGCGGCGGAGTTAGACTCTGTCTTTGTCCTTCCAATTGGAGCCTGTCATGCCTGTCACGACCATCATCGAGCCGTTTCGCATCAAGAGCGTCGAGCCTATCCGCTGGACCACGCGGGCGCAACGTGAACAACTGATCAAGACCGCGCACTATAATCTTTTCCTTCTCAAGGCCGACGATGTGCTGATCGACCTGCTGACGGATTCGGGCACTGGCGCCATGTCGACGCATCAGTGGGCCGCCATCATGGAGGGCGACGAGAGCTACGCGGGCAGCCGCAGCTTCGATCGTTTTCGCAATTCGATCCAGGACATCTGCGGCTACACGCACGTGATTCCCACGCATCAGGGCCGAGCCGCTGAGCGGATTCTCTTCGGGGTGATGTGCAAGAAAGGCGATGTCGTCCCCAACAATACCCACTTCGATACGACGCGTGCCAACGTTGAATTCGTCGGCGCCGAAGCGGTCGATCTTGTCATTCCGGAAGGCAGGCAGCCCTCTTTGCAACATCCATTCAAGGGCAACATGGATGTGGCCGCGCTTGAAGCGCTCATCGAGCGCGTGGGCCGGGAGCGGATTCCGCTGGTCATGCTCACTGTCACCAATAACTCCGGCGGAGGCCAGCCTGTCTCGATGGAAAATGTTCGCGCCGTGCGCGCGGTCTGCAAGCGCCACCGCATCCCGCTCTACTTTGACGCTTGCCGCTTTGCTGAGAATGCATGGTTCATCAAGCTTCGCGAAGAAGGTTTCGCATCCAAGACGCCCAAGGAGATTGCGCAGGAAATGTTCAGCTATGGCGATGGGTGCACCATGTCGGCCAAGAAAGACGGCATGGCGAACATCGGCGGCTTTCTGTGTACCAACGACGATATCCTCGCCCGGCAGGAGATGGACCTGCTGATTCTCACCGAGGGATATCCGACGTATGGCGGACTTGCAGGCCGCGATCTCGAAGCCATCGCCGTAGGAATTCAGGAAGCGCTCGAAGAGGATTACCTGCGCTACCGTATCGCCTCGACTGCATACCTTGGCAACCACATCGCTGAGGCGGGAGTGCCGATCGTGCAACCGCCCGGTGGACATGCGATCTACATCGATGCACGTGCATTCTTGCCGCACATTCCCATCGAGCAATTCCCTGGGGTCGCGCTCGCGGCGGAGCTTTATCTTGAAGGCGGCGTGCGCTCAGTAGAAATCGGCACGCTGATGTTTGCGGGCGCTGCACAGATGGACCTCGTGCGCCTCGCCATTCCCCGCCGCGTTTACACACAGAGCCACATTGATTACCTGGTCGAAGTAATTCTTGAAGTGTGGAAGAACCGTGAGTCGATTCGCGGCATGCGCCTCACTTACGAAGCGCCATTCCTGCGGCATTTTACTGCGCACCTGGAACCGGTGGCATAGCTGGTCCCGGTTTCTTAGCCGCGTTCGGTGTGGCCAATTACTGCGGCGCCCAGATGCGAAACTCGCCGCCCAGGTGCATCAGGCTCATCAAATAGAGCATGCCGTCGTAGTAGCGGTTCTGTCCGGATGGAATCGGCGCGTTCCACAGTGCTTCCGTGAATTTTCTGGCGCGCTTCCGGTCCGTTGAAGCCAGCCCTGCCACTGCGTTGGTTCCGGCCAACCCGGCGGGATGATCTTCGTGCGTCAGTCCGGGTGTTGTGCCCTGATCTTTCCCATCGAGAGTGTAAACCGGGCCGTACTTATCGATTCCCTGGGACTCAAAAAATTTCTGAATGCGATCGCTCAGTTGCCGCTCCGCTGGAGCTTTCTGCCACCACGACCAGTCGACGGACCAGTCGCTCGCGGTACGCCATGCGTCGTAGCCGAACTCGCCTGACTGTGGGAAGCGATTGGTGTGCGGGGTGCCGTCGAAGTTGGCATAGCTCGGTGCCAGGCCCGTCACGGGATTCGTTGCCTTCACAAAAAACTCGCGGCTCGTCTCCGCGGCGTGCGCCCAGAAGGCGCGATCTTCCTCAGGGCCCCATCGCGCCCACAGCTCATAGAACGCGGGAAGGTGATACGACGGGTCGGTGAAGGGCTCGGGCATGACCTCAGGCACAAAGAGGATCATGGGTGGAGCAGGATGCATCATCGGCCCTGCGCTGTGCGGTCCATTCTTGCCGGGCGCAGTGATTACGGACCGATGCACCATGACCGTAAGCAGTTTCTCGGCCTCGGCATGGTAGCCGTAGATGCCTGTGCCACCCGGCCAGCGGTTGCCGGCAAACAGCAGCGCCATGGCGAAATAGGATTCTCCGTCCGGCGCGGCCCCCTCGGAGTTGTGCGTCCCGTCTGTCTTGCAGGACCACGCGAAGAACTGATAGCTCGGCGCTTCCGGGTCTGAGATGTACATGTATGTCATGGCCCAATTCCAGATCGCATCGAACTCGGCCTTCTTGCCCAGTTCGACCGCGATCATCATGCCGTACGACATACCTTCGGTGCGCACATCGTGGTTGGCCCAATCGGTGACATACATCAGCGGTCCATTCGCGTTGCGTCCCGCGTCGAAGGCGATGGCCTGCGTTTGCGGGTCGCCGTGGAAAAGCTGTTGATAGGCGGCGTCGATTTTCGCTTTAATTTCATTCTTCGAATGGCCGTCTTCGGCAAACAAATTGCGGTATCTTCCGGTCGCGTACGCTCCGTTCCCGTCTTCGGAAGCCGTTGCTGGCTGTGCTGCTGCCGTACCGAGCAAGAGCAGGCATGCGGCCCAGCCCCAATTTGCCTTCGTTCGCACGCGCATAGTCTCCTCAAGTGAAGCGATTTACTTTGCGGAGAGCAGTATCGCGCGCGTGATACCGTTAAGGCAAATAGCCTTCAATGGCGTCGGAGAAAGGTGTGGGTTGACCAGGGAGACTCGGCTAACGATGCCGGTGGCGTATCTAGTTCTGTGGTTTTGGGGCCGGAGCCGATGGAGTACCGGACTTGGCAGCATTTTCCGCAGCCTGCCGGGCTACCTTCTCGGCATGTTTCTGCTTGAGGTGACGCGCAATGTCGGGCCAGAACTCGATGATTTCGGAGCCAACGACACCTTCGGCGGACACCGTCAACCCATCCGTGATGGNNCGTTGGCGTAGTTCGGTCCCCATCCGCCTTTGTCGCGCTTGCACCAGACGGTACTCGATGCCGCCCACAGAAAGCGGCTGGTTTTGGTGCCCGTGCCTTTCTGGAAGTAGCGGGGATCTTCATGGAGCATGCTGGTCAGCACTGCATTGCCAAAAAAATTCCCGATGAACGCATCGGAGTAGGCTGCGCCAAATCGCTTCGCGTACCCTTGAGCACCCTGTCCCCACTCCGGGTAGCTGTCATCGGCTTGACCAAAACCAGAAACGACACTCGCCAGAAGGAAGGGCCACGGATCGGTTTCACTCTTGAAGAAGAGCTGGAATTTTTGTCCCGGCGACAGTGGAACTGCATCCCTGTTGCTTGTGGTGTTGAAGGTTGCCATGACGCCGGCGACGCGCTGATGCTCCTGCTCTTTCAGCTGCTCTTCGGCCTTCTCGTGTTGGCTTTTCTCTGCGTCAGATTGTGGAGCAGCCGTCTGCGAACTGGAACTATTCGGCGTTCCTGTTTGCGCATTGCCGTTCTGCGCCGGAGGAGTTGACTGTTGCGGGGGCGACTGATCGGCAACCTCCGCAACAGCCTTCGGGATTGGCGCGTCCGGCAGGTGGCTGGAAAGAGTTGGCGCTGTCTCAACGACTGAATTCTGTGCGGTCAGGAGTGCATTGCTTTCTTGCGCATTTGCGGCCAACTGCGCCAATGAAAGAGCGCCACAAAAAATCAGTCCCAGGGAAAATTGCATTCATCCACCAGTCAATCGGATCGAATTCGAATTCAAGAGAGTGCCGAAACCGTGCGCGGAAATGTGCCTAGACCACTGCTGTGACCGAATGCGCGGGCCGCCAAGCACACCGAATTTTCGGACCTACTCAAGCCTAAGCGATGGACGCAGTTTTCCCGCAGTGCTCATGTATTAAGATTAGACGCTGAATTCGGGCCGCAGACCCATGCCTCCCGAGGGAAGGGTCCAGAATACCGCCGAACATTCCCCTCTACCCGTTAGCTGCGACCTTGCTCTTGATCTCGTTCAGAAGCATCTCGACCTTGTCCTCGCTTTCGAGCGCTTTGAATTTATCTTCCAGCGTTTCCGGTGACAGGATCTCGCTCGCTGCTGCGTTCTCCGCCGCGCGCACATGGACCTTGCTCTTCATGCGACCGAACGTATGCTCCTGGCCGTTGCCCACCACTTGGCGCGCCTTCGTGGCTCGGCCCACAACCTTGGCGCGGCGATGTTCTGCCACCAGCATCTCGCAATGGGCGCGTGTCTCGCTTAGCTTTTGTTCGAGCTTGCGCAAAGCCTGGCGCAGATTGTCGGCTTCGTGCTTCTGGTCTTCGGCCTGCGCGGTGAATCCCTCCACAAGCTGCCCATGGCTTAGGGACCGCTCGAGTGCGGCGCGCGCAAGGTCGTCCTGATTCTTGGTCACGGCCAGCTCGGCTTTGCGTCGCCAATCCGCCGCTTCTTTTTCGTGCTCTGCTCGCTTTTTTTCGAGCAGATGCTGATCGGCAATGGCGATGGCGACCTGCGTTTTAACCTGCAGCAACTGGTTTTCCATGTCGAGAACGATCTGCTTCAACATCCGCTCGGGATCCTCGGCCTTTTCCACCAGGTCGTTCAAATTTGCGCGCAGCAACGTGCCCACCCTATCCAGTAATGACATAACATCCTCCTTCGTCTACTCTCCCTGTTGCGCCGGAAAGTTCCCGGCCCCGCGCATCCAACGCGAAGCCGGGATGTGGCTCAATGGCCGGCGTCTTTCGGCGCCGCGCCGTTCTCCGGTTTCTGTTTCATCGCCTGCACGTTGGACATCAACTGCTTAATGTCCATGCCGCTGAGCGCCTCAAACAATGCCGGCACTTGTGCTGCGATCTTCGTCATGTCGCCGGTGATCTTGTGTATCCCGGCGGCGCCGTCGTTGCCCGTGGAGACAATCGTGATCTTGTCCACCTTGCTGAGCGGCTCGGCCATCGCGCGCACCACATCGGCCATGTTGGTCAGGAGCTTGTCCACCACCGCAGCCTGGTTCCAATCCTGGTAGGCGTCGGCCTTCACGTTCATGGCCTTGGCTTCGGCCTCACCCTTCTGGAAGATGATGCTGGCTTCGGCTTCGCCTTGCGTGCGGATTGCGGCGGCGCGTCCCTCGGCTTCAGTGGTCAGGCGATTCTTCTCAGCGGCAGCCATATTCTCAATCCGCTGGCGCTCGATCTCCGCGCCCTTCAGCACCGTGGCGATCAGTTCTTTTTCGTGGCGCAGAATCTCAGCCTCCTGCACCTTGATCTGGCCTTCCTTCTCCACCTGCTGTACCTTCACCTGCTCGGCCGTGACTTGTTGCAGCATGATGTTGGTCTGCAGTTCGTACGCCTTATCTGCACTCGCCTGTTGGCGGCGACTCTGTTCGGCGTACTCGGCTTTTTTGATCTCGAGATCGCGCTGTGCTTCAGCCTGGCGCGTCGCGGAGGCTGTCTCGGCGATAACCCGCTCCTGATCGGCCTGCGCCTTGGCCACTGCGGACTCGCGCATCGCCGTGGCGCGCTTGATGGCGGTGTCGCGCTCGGCATCGGCGGTCGCCATCTCGGCGTCNNACTTCCTTGATGGTGAACGAAATTACTTCGAGGCCCATCTTGCTCATGTCTTCCGCACAGGTGGCGCGCATCCGTTCGCCCACCATCTCGGGTTCCTTGACAATTTGCTCCACCGTCAACTGGCCGATGATGCCGCGCAGGTGGCCTTCCATCACAAGGCGGATCAGGCCCTCGCGCTGTGGCGGCGCTTTGGTGAGAAACTGCTCGGCGGCGGTGAGGATCGAAGCCTGGTCGCTGCGCACCTTGATTTGCGCGACAGCTTCGACGGTCACGGCAACGCCCTGCCTCGTATAAAGGTCCTGCTGGGGAGCTACATCGAAGCTCATCAGCTCCAGGCTTAGCTCGCGGCAGTTCTCCACCATGGGAAAGATCACCGTGCCGTGGCCCTTGATGACGCGCGGCCCGCGAAAACCGTAGACAATCAGGGCCTCATTGGGTCCGGCCTTGCGATACATCCTGGCCAGAATGCCCATCAGAAAGATCAGCGCCAATACCCCTAATCCGACAAAGAGAACAATTTGGTTCGTCATTGGGTTCCCGGACCCTTCAAACCGGGAGGTCGATTGGTTGATGGTTTTACTGCTTGTGGCCGGAGTTCCGGCCGTTCTTCGGAAACAACTTGGCGAGCAAACCTAGCAGGAAAATTCCCACCAGGATGGCCATGTCCGTTATCAGCACGGTCGTGTTCGTCATATCCTCTCCCCGGTCCTTTCGCCGGGCTTCGCTGTTCCTGTTCCGTTGTTGACCTCCGGCATGTCTTCCCAGCGCCGGACATAGGCGATTCCCTTTTCATAGCCAACGACGTAGACCTCTTCCTGCTTTTGAATCGGTTCGCCGTTCTCCGAGCGCGCCGGTACGGAGCAGCGCGCGCCCAACTGCTCATAGACGACCTCACCGATGCCGCCTGCGCGTATCGCCGAGGAAACGTGGCCCACTGCGCCGACAACTTCCGTCTCGTCGGCGGTGAGTTCGCGCTCGTGCGGCAGCAGCACTTTGGTGAGGAAGAGGAAAATAATTGCGCCGCCGGCAAAGCCGCAGATTGCGGCCAGCACCAAAACGACCAGCGCAACAAAGCTGCCATAGCGCGTCAGCAGGTATCCCGCCGCGCCAAACCAGCAGAGAAAAATCATCAGCGAGAATGCGTTCCACCACGGAACATTTGCGCCACCCCGGGCGCTTGACGCTGAGGGGTGAGACGCACCCGCCGTGTGCACTGCGTGCGGCACATGCACGTGTCCCACATGCGGCAGATGCACATGTCCGCCGAAATGCCCAATGCCGCCGAGCAGCGAGACCGCGCTCAGCGCTAGGCCCACCAGAAAGCAGATCAGGTAAAACGATTCCCAAGTCATAGCTACGCTCCCTCTTTCGTGCGTCGCCCTTTTCGCGGGTGGCCGTTTTCTGTTCCCTGTTCCCTGTTCCCTATTTCCTGTCTTTTAGGTCGCAAAACTTCCGACAGCCGCGGCAGAAGTCCCGGCGTCTCCAGAATCGATTCGAGCAGCAGCAGACATTCCCGCGAGTGCTCGTTCCGCGCCAGTGTCAGCAGCGCGTGCTTCAACTCCGGATCGCGGCGAAACCGCTCCGCGCCCGAGACCAGCCACAGGTCGAGTTTGTCTTCCACATTGCGCAGCTCGCTCTGCAACTCGGGCGAGTAGCCCTCCGGGTCGTCAACCAGGTAGCCAGGGTGGACTTTGAAGAACCCGGCCAGCAATTGCCGCGAAGTATTGGTGAGGTGCGGGCGCGCGCCGCTTTCAATCTGGGAGAGGTAACTCTGGCTCAGCTTCGAGCCGGTTTCGGCATCGATGGCCCGCACCAGTTCCTGCTGGCTCATGGCGCGGTCTAGGCCTCTGAGGCTGCCTTCCACCTCGCGCAGGTAGCGGATTTTTTCGCCGAGCTTCATGGGTTGCGATGGGATTCCTTCAAGTCGGTTCAGCAATCCATCGCAGATTGCAATAACTGTATCGCAATCTGCGATACACGTCAAGAAAAATCGGGCGACATCACCTTAAAGGGGTTATTAATTGGGTTTCAAGGGCTTACGGGCAAATGCGGAAAGGATCAGCAGCCGGGGCGAGGACACAGCAGGGATCAACTGCCTAGTTTTTTTCGCAGAAAGTCGGCCATCAAGTGCGTGGCCTCGATGGACTCGGGAAGGGATGGATCGTACCAGAACGCGTGTGGCAATCCATCGAAGACGACCAGACGCGCGTCCACGCCAGCATGCATGAAGGCGCGATGCAGATTGGCGGCGCCGCTCAGTAAGTAGTCGCGGCCGCCGGCAAGCAAAAGCGTAGGAGGCAATCCGCTCAGGTCGGCATAGATCGGCGAAAGCGCTGGGTCCCTGGGATCGGTCGATCCCACGTAATCCGGCCGGTCCGGTCCAGGCTTCGGTAGATCGAGATGGCCTGAAAGACCGCCTCCGGCAAAGATCGCTTCGGAGTCTGTGTGGCGGGCAAAGTCGCCCATGCCGCTGAAGATACCGAGAGCCGCCGGCAGTGGCAGCCCCAGTTGCTTAAGCTTCACTGCCACTTCCGCGGTCAGCATGGCCCCGGCCGACGTGCCGAAGATAGCAATGTGGTTTGGCGTGTACTTCTTCAACAGGTCCTTATACACAGCGACAGTATCGTCGACAGCGGCGGGGAAGGGATGTTCGGGCGCTAACCGGTACAGCACCGAGACCACTTTGATGCGGGCATACACGGCAATCGGGATAGATTCCGCCAGAGAACCCGAGTCGACGTTAAAGCCGCCTCCATGGAGGTTGATCGCGACTTTGTTCGTTTCGGCTGTCGACGGATCCGCAGGGGTGACGAGATGGACCGGGACGCCGGCAATCTCTGAATCTGCAATATTGACCGCGCAAATTTTCCTCCACGCGTCGCTGGCATGTGCGGCATTCTCAACCATACGTGCACGACGCTGTGCAAGCGGCTCATCAGGATGCGCTGTGTCGGGAACGCGGCGGCTCAGGACCTTTTGCGCTTCGGGACTGATGTTCTCGGGGACAGGGACCACGCGAGTAATGTGGGCTGCGCCGTTTTCGTCGATGTAGCTGGTGTCGCTCGTCGGCGCAGCCGACGCGGTTGTCGGGGTAGGCTGCTGCGCCCCAAGGAGAGCGGCGGAAGCTAGAAGGAGAATCGCGCTAGAAGATCGCATGAGCGTGCCTCCGGACCGCAGAATGCCAACACGGGAGAGAGTGTCGTCGCGTTCAACATAGCATGGCGTCACGGCGCGGGCTCTGCAGCCGGCTCTGTAGCAAGGCATTGCATGGTACGGAGCATCATGATGGGATCGATTGCGGAAGCGGTGCTGCCTTCCGAGATCACTTCGGAATCGCGGCCATCCAAGATTCGCAGCCGGACATGGGAAGGCCCTTCGGCTTGTCGCTGAAGGGCCTTCAGGTTTACGGCTACTCCGATCCTTACGCTGTCACAGTCCGCGTAGGTTTGGAGCCCCATAGCCCGTAGTAGGCGATGAAGAGGTAACAGAAGATGGGAATGACAAAGGCGTGCTGAATGCCCATCTTGTCCGCCGCCGCGCCGAGAAGTAGAGGCACGATGGCCCCGCCGACGACGGCAGTCATAATCAGCCCCGATCCCTTGCTGGTCATCGGACCAAGTCCGGCGATGCCCAATGCGAAGATGTTGGGGAACATGATGGAGTTGAAGAAGCCGCAGAGCACGACTGTCCAGATAGCCACCGATCCGCTGCTGAACATCGAGACGACGAGCAGCGCAGCAGCAATAAAGCCGAAGGCCCCGAGTAGCTTGTTCGATTTGATCTTGGTGAGCACCCATGAGCCAAGCAGGCGGCCGACCAGCGCGCCGAACCAATAGAGCGAGACCAGGAACGACGCGGTCTTGGCGCTATCGACTCCCTGGCTCTTGAAGTAATTGACCGCAATCGAGGCCAGACCGACTTCGACTCCGACATAAAGAAAGATGCCGACCGCGCCGAGGACCGTGTGCTTGTAGCCCCAGATGCTGCGGCTCAGAATGGGATCGCCTTCTTTGGCGGGCCGGAAAGTCTGCGTTTGGGCGACGTGCGGAAGATGCATGAAGGCCACGGCGATGCCGAGAATTAGCAAGCCGCCGGCGATGGCGATATACGGTCCGCGTACGGTGTTCGCGATGGCTGCCTTCGTTGCGGTGCTCGCCGGATCGGTGAGGATGTAGGCGCCGGCGACGAGTGGCGCAATCGTTCCGCCTAGAGAATTGAGGGCCTGGGCCAGGGTTAACCGCACCGGTGCGCTATGCTCGGGGCCAAGAATCGCGACGTAAGGATTGGCCGCGGTCTGCAACGCCGTCACGCCAGCGCCGACGATGAATACAGCCGTCAGGAACATGGGAAAGCTGACCAGCTTTGCCGCCGGCACGAAGAGAAGGCAACCAACGACCTGGATGAACAGGGAGACTACCATCGTCTTTTTGTAGCCGATGGTTTCGATCAGCTTCGATGTGGGCGAGGAGAAAACGAAATACGCCAGGAAGAACGCCGACTCGGCGAGCATGGCCCAGGCATAAGGCAGGTCGAAGATGGACCGCAGGTGCGGCACCAGGGCCATGTTGAGGTTGGTGATGAACCCGAAGATAAAGAACAGAACGGCCACCGTAATAAATGGGCCTGTGTAGCTCGGCGTGCTTTGTGCCGGGGGTGTCGATCGCGTGGACATGAGAGGATGTTCTCCGCTTCCTGAAAAAGAATTCTGCCCGGTTCGGGCGTGTTCGCGTTCTGAGGATTTGACGCGTCTTTTTGGCGGCTAGTGGTTTCCGGCCGCCGTTTTGCTGCACACAACACTATACGGAAAACCTCCCATCTGGGAAGGGCGGCAGTCGAGGTCTAGTCGGATCAGCGAACTGCCCTAACGGCGTGGCGCACGATTCGGTTATTCTCGAAACAAAAGTGAGGAGAACGAATTGGCTATCGCCGCGTTAAACAACGCAAAGACCAAGAAGGTGTTGGCTGCCTTGGGAGGGAACTGGCAAGCCGAGATGGAGGGACAATGCANNTAGGGGAAAAGGGAATGACAAGTTCCGAGAACGAGAAGCTGCTGCAAGCCCTGAGGGCAAACTGGCAGGCCGAGATGGAGGGTTATCACACATATACGACGCTGGCCGATCGCGATACCGACCCCGTGCGCGCTCAGGTACTGCGGCATCTGGCACAGGCGGAGCTGGAACATGCCGCCTTGTGGGCCGGCCGCATCGAGCAGCTCGGGGGCCCGGCGCCGGCTTACTCCGGCAAGCCCGGCGGCGACGCGGACTCGCTGGCCAGCCGCGCCGGCGGCATCCGCATGGCCCTCCGCCGCCTCGAAATCGAAGAGAGCCGCGCCATCGCCAGCTACGGTGAACAGCTCAAATCCCTCGGTGACGAGGAATCCGTCGCCATCCTCGAACACGTGATCGAAGATGAGAAGGATCACTACCGCGAACTGGGATCGCTTCTCCGCGGTCACTACACCCTTGCCGCTACCGCGCCAAAAATCGACCCCAAAGCAGTCCTTGAGGAGCTGCTCGCCAAGCGGGACCAGGGCCGTAAGCAGCCCGGCGCGTGGATCGGCGATGCGATTTACGGCGTCAACGACGGTCTCGGCGCCATCTTCGGCATTGTCTCCGGCGTCTCCGGCGCTACCGCCGGCAACAGCAAATATGTGCTCCTCGCCGGGCTCTCCGGCATGATTGCTTCGGCCCTCAGCATGGGTTCCGGCGCCTATTTGGCCGCCAAGAGCGAACGCGAAATCTACCACGCAGAGATCGCACGCGAGCGCGAGGCGATCAAAATGAACCAGCCCGAAGCGCGTGAACTCCTCTCTCTCTACTACCAGGTCAAGGGCCTGCCCGAGATGGACGCCCTGCACATGGTCAACCACATCGCCAGCGACCCCGAGCAACTGTTGCGCGCCCTTGCCAGCGAGCGGCTTGGCACATCGGAAGAAGCGCTCTCGAACCCGCTCGTCTCCGCCAGCTCCGGTGCACTCTCGACAGCCATTGGCGCCACCATCCCGATCATCCCGTTCTTCTTCATGACCGGTATTGAAGCCGTCATCGCGGCGGCCATCATCTCGCTGGCCGCGCACTTCGCCGTGGGCGCAGCCAAGAGCCTCATCACCATCCGCTCCTGGTGGGCCTCAGGACTCGAAATGACCGTCGTTGGAGCGGTTGAAGGCGCAGTCACCTATGGCATTGGCATCCTGCTTGGCAAGGGTGGAATGTAGTGGGCGGCTTTATCCCGCTGGGCGATGCGTCGCGCCGCTCTAGACACTTTGCCGTTGTCACCACGCTGATCATTCTGATTAACGTTTTTGTGTTCCTTAAGGAGTTGTCGCACGGCGACACCTTTGTGTGGGCATGGTCCGCGGTCCCCATCCGAATTGTCCACGGCCACCGGTGGATCACGCTGTTGACGTCGATGTTTATGCATGGAAGCTGGATGCACATCATCGGAAACATGATTTACCTGTGGGCCTTTGGGCGGGCGATTGAAGACGCGATGGGTTCGGGCCGGTTCCTCATCTTTTATTTGGCGGGCGGCATTGTGGCCATGATGGCACAGATTCTCGGCGACCCGTTCTCTCGCATTCCCAGCCTTGGGGCGAGCGGCGCGATTGCCGCGGTGATGGGCGCATTCATCATTACGTTTCCGCATGACCGGATTCGAACGCTGCTGATCTTTTTCTTCCTCTTTATCCGCGTTACCTACATTCCTGCAGCGTTGCTGATTGGCTTCTGGTTTCTCATGCAGGTGTTGAATATTGGCTCGGTGGCACAGGTGAGGACCGGTGGCGTTGCCTACCTCGCGCACGTCGGAGGCTTTCTTTTCGGGGTGGTCACGGCGCGGCTTTTCGTGAATCCAAGCCGGATCGCATTTCGCCCCAGCCCAAGCCTTTAGAATTGCTGCGTCTTTTTCTGCTGAGGGAATCCATGTCCAAGAAACTTCTTTGCCTCCTCGTTCTCGCTGTATCTCTGCCTGTTCTTTCGTTCGCGCAGTCCGTCGGCGATATGGTGTTCGAGCGCGATGTCGCGATGAAAACGCGCGACGGCGTCACACTGAAGGCCGATATCTATCACCCCGCCGGCGATGGGACGTTCCCGGTGCTGCTGCAGCGCACGCCTTACAACAAGGACAACGAAGCGGACTTCGGGCGCAAAGCCGTTGCGCGTGGATTCATGGTGGTGGTGCAGGATGTGCGCGGCCGCTACAACTCTGAAGGCGAGTGGTACACCTTCAAACACGAGATTGACGACGGCTACGACACTGTGGAGTGGGCCGCGGCGCTGCCGCACTCGAATGGCAAGGTCGGCATGTTTGGCGGATCGTATGTGGGCGCAACGCAGATGCTCGCTGCCATCGGCCATCCGCCGCATCTCGCGGGAATTTGTCCTGTGGTGACGGCGTCGAATTATCACGAGAACTGGACCTACCAGGGCGGGGCGTTCGAGCAGTGGTTCGACGAATCGTGGACTTCGGGTTTGGCGCAGGACACCTTCAACCGTGTGATCCGCGACGACTCGAATGCGGTGCTCGGGGATCGAGTGTTGCCACTGACTGATTTTCCCGTCTTCAATCTCAAGCCGGTTGCCAGCGGCTCACAGTTGACACACGAACTCGCACCCTACTTCCTCGATTGGCTCGCCCATCCGACCTACGACAGCTATTGGAAGCAGTGGTCGATTGAAGAGAATTATCAGAATATTCAGGTGCCTGCGCTCACGATTGCTGCGTGGTACGACATTTTCCAGGGTGGCTCGCTGCGGAATTTTATCGGGCTGAAGGAACACGCAGGGAGTGAAACGGCACGGAGTGCCCAGCGCCTGCTCATCTCCATCGGAGGCCATGCCGGAGGCGGCCGCAAGATCGGTGACGTCGACTTCGGCGCTGCAGCAGTGGACTTCGACACGAATACGGTTACGCTCGATTGGTACGACTATTTGTTCCTGGGTAAGCAGAACGAATTTGCCGGCAAGAATCCGGTGCGTATTTTTGTGATGGGGAAAAACGAGTGGCGCGATGAGCCTGCTTGGCCCCTGGCTCGCGCGAAGCAGACCAGCTATTTTCTGCATTCCGCGGGAACGGCAAACAGCGCTTCGGGCGATGGGACGCTTTCGACGGCAACTCCGCAAAAGGACGCTGCCGATAACTTCATCTACGATCCGGCGAATCCCGTGCCGACTGTCGGCGGGCCGCTGTGCTGCGATTCGGCTCATTTGGTTCCCGGCCCGCGCGACCAGAAAGAGGTGGAAGCGAGGCCCGATGTGCTTGTCTATTCCACGCCGCCGCTGGATCGGGATCTCGAAGTCACGGGTCCTGTGATGCTCGATCTCTACGCGGAATCATCGGCCGTCGATACGGACTTTACCGCCAAGCTGGTCGACGTGTGGCCGAATGGATTCTCGCAGAATCTGACGGAAGGAATTCTGCGCGCACGCTTCCGCGAATCCACGGTCGGAGAACCGAAAACGATTTCGCCGGGCCAGATCTACGAGTACAAGATCGATCTCTGGTCCACGAGCAATGTGTTCCTGAAAGGCCACCGCATTCGGCTCGAAGTCTCCAGCAGCAACTTCCCGCGCTTCGATCGCAATCTGAACACGGGAAAGAGCGCGGGGGATAGCTCTGACTTCGTGAAGGCGACGAATACCGTTCTGCATGACGACGAGCATCCGAGCGCGCTGAATTTGCCAGTAGTGCCAAAGTAACCGCGGAAGAACGAAGATCAGCAGATTAGCTGACCCGCTAACTCGCCAACTCACTCACCGGCGAGCTGGCTGACTCGCCGACTTCCGCTCGGCTCGCTAGCAATTCTTTCGCGGCCTGCCTGCCCAGCCGAATGCAATCGGGAATACCGATGCCATCGTAGGCGTTTCCTGCCAGCCACAAGTCATCGAGCTCTGCGACGCGCGCCTGAATTCTCTCGATCCGCTCCTGGTGCCCGACGGCATATTGCGCCATGGCTCGCCGCCAACGCGAAACCTGCGTGTGCTCGGGCATTGCATCGCGGTCAATGACTCTTTCCCCAAGAATTGAAGTCAACTCGCGCCGCACCGCCGCCACCAGCGCTTCGTCGCTCTCCGCCATCAGCGCTTCGTTCTTCATGCCGCCCAGAAACGCGCGCAGCACAACCTTCCCCGTCGGCGTTCGGCCCAGGAATTTCCGATGCACGAAGGTGCAGGCCAGCATGGCGCGGCCTTCGCTCGCGGGGACCAGGAATCCGAATCCATCCGGAAGATCTCCAAGCTGCGATTCGTCATAGAGCAGGTTGACCGTGATCGACGACGAGTATGGGATGCCCGCAAGCTCTTCGCCAAGCGCAGGATCGACGCCGCTTAGCAGTGCGCTCGCGGCCCACGCTGGCGAGGCCAGAATCACAGCGTCGTACGATTCGTGCGACCCGCGCGCTGTCACCCTCCACCCGCTCTGCGTCTTCTCGAGGGCCGTCACGGGTGTGGATCGCCGCACCCAACTTGGCTCCAGGCACGCTTCCACGGCATCCACCAACTGTTGCATCCCGCCGCGCAATGTGGTGAAGACGCCGCGCGGCCTCCGCCTCCCGTTGTCTGGAACGGGAGCGGAACCGGGCGCGCCTGAGGCTGCCTTTTTCTGTGCCTCGGCGCGGGCGCGCATCTGCCGGTGCGCAGCCAGCATGCCCCGCGTGAGGGAGCCGTACTCCGTCTCCATCTCGACCAGGCGCGGCAGCACGGTTCGAGCGCTTAACTGCGTTGCATCGCCGCCAAAAATCCCTGAGAGCAGCGGGTCGGCAAGCCGCTCGACTGCTTCGGCGCCAAAATGCCTCTCCACCAGCGCCGCTACCGATTCGTCCTGGCCGCTTGGCCGCGGAGGATGCAGCAATTCCAGCCCCATACGGATCTTTGTCGACAGGCTGAAGAGCCGCGTCATTGCGGTTGGAATCAGCTTGGTCGGCACCAGAAACATCAGCCCGTCGGGCAGGGGAACCAGCCTATTCCGCACCACCACGTAGGTCTTGCGCTCCTCGTCATTCGAGGGCGTCAGCTGATCCGCCAAGCCAAGCTCGCGGCATAACTCGGCTGCCGCGGGCTTCTCGCTCAAAAACGAATCCGGACCATACTCCAGCACCGCGCCGTTCACGATCTCCGACGACAGCGTTCCGCCGAGGCGCGCCTGCGCTTCGTACAGCGTGTACTCAATGTCCGCGCCGGCCGCGCGCGCCTTTTCGAGTTCATAGGCAGCTGCCAGCCCTGCAACGCCGCCGCCAATGATCGCTGTCCGCATCGTCACCGCACCTATCGAGATCGGTCTCGCACTACTCTCTACCGAAAACATATCCAGCCGTCCCGTGAAATTCCAGGTGCCGCTCTTTTTAGATTCAACCCGCGTCGGCCGGTTGCGAGTGATTTGAGTCACTCACGATGCTTATACCATCTTCCCGCGCATAGCACCCAGCCGACGAGAAACCGTGGTTCCGTCTCTGGCTGGCTAAACTACTCCGTATCGCGCATCTGTGCAAAAGAAAAAGCAGGCGAGCTGCGCTTTTTGCGCTTGTGCTCGCCTGCTTACGGGACTCAGAATTCTCGATGGGCCCTCGCCCTCGGCTCGCAGAGTTTTTCTACAACGTCACGAGCGTCTCGGCAAACTCCTTGGGGCCTACACAGGCGCACTCTTCCTCCGCAAGAGGAACCCAGTTTTTCGGCTGATAAATGCAGCAAGGTTCCTGTGCCAGCGGATCGCCGGTCAGCGCGTAAGCACGCGCCCTTGAACCGCCGCAGATTTCCTTGTATTCACATGCTCCGCACTTGCCCTCCAGGCGGCTGGTGTTGCGAAGAGCTTTAAAGATGGGTGCATTGCGATAGATATCCGCAAGCGGTGTCTCGCGGATATTGCCCGCATGAATCGGTAGAAACCCACTGGGGTAAACGTTCCCCATGTGCGAGACAAATAGGAATCCTTTGCCGTCATTCACGCGCCGCGTCGCCCAACCCGCGGTGCGCGTCTGCGCATCAGCCTGCGGCGCGCCTGCCTCGTACTCGTGCGGCGTTGCGTGAGGATGCCCATGCCCCATGCGCTTCTCTTCGAGGTTATGTTGCAACAGATAGCGGCGGTAGTGCATGGCCTCTGTGGTTTTGATCTGGAAGTTCACACGGTGTGAAAGCTCGTAGATCTTGCCGAAGACTTGTTCGAATTCTTCGCCGCTCAGCAGATCGCCCAACTGCCCGCGACCGACGGGGACGAGAAAGAAAACGTTCCACATGACGATGGCCAGCTTTTCAAACAACGCGCACAGGCCGTCGAGATCGTGTGCATTGTGCCGGCTTATGGTGGTGTGCACCTGGATAGGAATGCCCGCCTCGTTGGCCCACTGGATGGCCTGGACGGTGCGCTCCCAGGTGCCGGGAATGCCGCGGATGGAGTCGTGAATCTCGGGGACGGAGCCGTCGAGGGAGACGGCGAGGCGCGAGAGGCCGGAGTCCTTCATGCGGAAGATGGCGTCGCGGGTGAGGAGCGGCGTGCCGCTTGGGGTGAGCGCGGCATGGACGCCTTTGCCGGCAGCGTGGCGGATGAGCTCAAAAATGTCGGGGCGCTTGAGGGGATCGCCGCCGGTGAAGACGAAGAGCGGGACCTGGAGGTCGGCGATCTGGTCGATGAGGTTCATGGCCTCGCCGGTATTGAGCTGGCTGGGGTGAGCCAGGGGCTGCGCGGAGGCGCGGCAATGCTTGCACGAGAGGTCACACGCCTGCGTCGTTTCCCAGATGGCGAGAAAGGGCGCGCGGTTGTAGTCGAGGGTAGTCATGGCCTGGCGGATGTCCATGGAATCAGGGTTGCAGGAGGTGGGTGGGGTGGGATGTGATGGGAGTCACAAATGCACGAGGAGCTAAACAGCGGTCGGCTAAGAACCGGGCAGCTAAACGGGCAGCAAGGAACCGGTCAGCAGCGAAGCGGTCGACGAAATAGCGTGGATCAGGGCTCGGAACCCCCGGGCGACGATCGCCAGTTGCTGCGGAGCTCCTCGCTGGTTCGTCTCAACTCCGCTGCGTCTTCTGCAGAGATGGAG
Organism: Acidobacteriaceae bacterium; assembly: GCA_003140785.1. Lineage (GTDB taxonomy): Bacteria > Acidobacteriota > Terriglobia > Terriglobales > Acidobacteriaceae > Telmatobacter. The sequence continues at coordinate 50,481 of PLKY01000383.1, forward strand.
CCGCCGAGAGAGAGGAGCGTGATCTTTTTATCCAGCTGTGCCAACTTTTCGCGGAGGGTCGCGACGTCGGCTTCGAGCTGGAGGAGGCGGTCGTGGTCCAGGAATCGGGGGGCCGCGGCGGCGGAGTCTGCGGTGGCTGCTGCGCTGGTCAGCAGGGAAGTGTCGGGTTCGCCGGAGAGCAGGTGGGCATAGCGAATCTCGCGTGAGCCGGGTTGACGTGGAAGAGACGCGACGAGGGCGGGTTCGCGCTGCATCATTTTGTCGAGGACGGAGAGGACGTCGTCGAGTTCCTCGAAACGATGCATGCGCTCGGTGCGGCCGCGCAGCTCGCCGGGGGTTTGGGGTCCTCGGAGGAGGAGAACGCAGAGGACGGCGTTTTCGCCGCGGGTGAGGTTGAGGACTTCCTGGAGGCGATGCTCGTATTTGGTGACGCGGCTGTCGTGGATGGCGGCGGCGAGCTGATCGTCCTGGAGGCGGTGCACGGCCTGACGGACCTCATCCTCATTGAGCTGCATGACGGGCTCGCGGTTGTTCTTCTGATTGCAGGCGTTGACTAGCGCGTTGAGCGAGAGCGGGTAGTACTCAGGGGTGGTGGCTTCTTTTTCGAGGAGGGCGCCGAGGATACGGGCTTCGATCGGGGTGAGGAGGATGGTCATGAGTGAGTCTCGGGGCGGATCAGGGACGTTCCGAGTTTACGGCATGCTTCTGGCGCCGGTGAACGCTGCGGCGTGGCAGAGATAAGAGGGTGTCAGGCGGCGAGACGGTGGCTCAGGACTGCGAGTTCGCGAATGTAGCCGGCCAGACTGCGGGGTTCGCGCTGGAGGACTTCGCGGAGGACGAGCGCGTTGCCGCCGGGGAAACCGTGGCGGTCGTAGTCCTCGTAGAGGTTGCGCATGCCGATTCGCTTTGGGCCTGGGGGCAGGCCAGCGGTTTTGGCCCACTCGTGGAAGGGAATTTCGACGGCCTTCACAGGGAAGCCCAGAGTCTCTGCCATCAACGCGGCTACATCGGCAGGGCTGAACATGCCGGGCGCGCACAACTCGAAGGTGCCATAGTCGAGGCGATTGGTGGAGAAGGCGATGGCTGCGGCTTTGGCGATGTCGCGGTAATCGACGTAACAGACGCGGGCGCGGATCGAGTAGGGAACTGCGAAGCGGCCGAGGCGGAGGACTTCGCCCCAGGCGCCGTCGATGGTCTGCATGAATCGGGCGGGCTGGAGGACGGTGAAGTTCATGCCGGACTGGTAGAGGACCTCTTCGACGGGGAGCTTGGAGGCGTGGTTGCTGAGGCCGAGGATGGAGGGGTGGATGATGCCGGAGAAGACAAATCTCCGAACGCCGGCGGAGCGCGCGGCTTCGAGCATGGCGATGCCCATGGCGAATTCGTTGGGGGCGAAGGAGGGATTGATGTGGAAGATGCCGTCGACACCTTTGACGGCGTGGCGCAGGCTGGCGGGATTTTCAAGATCGCCGAGGGCGATCTCGTCGGCGCCATGAGCGAGCGCGTCGTGCTGCTGGTTCTCGTCGCGGATGAGGGCACGGACGGAGATGCCCCGGCTGCGAAGCTCGGGAACGACCAGTGAAGCGAATTGTCCGGTGACGCCGACCGCGAGGACCTTCATCAGATGCTCCTGCCTGGTTCTGCTGCCTGGTTAGACGCTATTGCGGGCAGGGTTGATGGGGGGGATGACCCGAAGGTGGCAGGCGAAAAGGAATCTGGTTTGCCAACTGGAGCACGCGCCAATGGAACGCGGATGGCGCGAGCTGGCGGCGGACGGGAGGGTTGTTCACGGTATAATAAAGAACGTGAGTACCGTCATCACGGAGACACCAGTCGCTCCCCAGCGCGCGGCGTCCGGACCTGAGGAAAAGCGGGTTTTATTGCTTAAGCCTCGTGGGTTCTGCGCGGGCGTAGTGCGGGCCATCGACATTGTTCGGATTGCGCTGGAGACGTTTGGCGCGCCGATTTACGTCCGCAAAGAGATTGTCCATAACCGCTTTGTTGTGAATGAGCTGGCGGAAAAGGGCGCGGTTTTTGTCGACGACATCCATCAGGTTCCTGAGGGCGCGCGGGTAATTTATTCGGCGCACGGCGTGTCGCCGGCGGTCCGCGAGGAATCGAAGAAGCAGAAGCTGAAGGTGATTGACGCGACCTGCCCGCTGGTGACCAAGGTCCACGTCGAGGCCGTCAAGTTTGCCCGGCAGGGGTATTCGCTGGTGCTGATCGGGCACCGGGACCACGATGAGATTGAAGGAACGCTGGGCGAGGCGCCGGATGTGACGCAAGTCGTCTCGAGCGTCCAGGAAGTGCAGACGCTGGAGGTTCCGGATCCGGAGCACGTGGCGTATCTGACGCAGACGACGCTGTCGCTGGATGAGTCGCACGACATCATTCAGGCGCTGAAGATCAAGTTCCCGAAGATCGTGGGGCCGCATTCGCAGGATATTTGTTATGCGACGGAGAACCGGCAGGTCGCGGTGAAAAACGTCGCGCACAGCGCGGACCTGGTGCTGGTGGTGGGTTCGAACAACAGCTCGAACTCGAACCGGCTGGTCGAGGTTTCGTGCAACCTGGGCACGCAGGGCTACCTGATCGACAACGCGGAGGCGATCGATCCGGAGTGGCTGAAGGGCGTGCGCAACGTGGCTGTGACGGCAGGAGCGTCGGCGCCGGAGATTCTGGTCGAGGGCGTCATCGATTACCTGAAGAACAACGGCTTTGGAACGGTCGAGGAAGTTGAGGTCATGCCGGAGAACGTCCGGTTTGGGCTTCCTCCGGAGATCGTACAGGCAATACAGTCGGCTCCCGCAACAACCCCTGCGGGTGTCTGATCAACCGGTGCGGACAGCGCACCGCAATGCGGACGGGCGGTTTCGAACAAATGAGCGCAGCCTTTCAAAGATTGCGGCCGGAGTTTATTTCGACAGCGGAAAGTCCCATCGACGAAGCGCGCAGTTCGGCTCCGGCGCAGGTGAGATTTGGGCGGATCGATGCCGCGCCGGAAGACGTGGCGCAGGCGATTGAGCGCTCGCGCGAGTCGCTGCTGGAGCGCCAGCATCCGGAAGGCTTCTGGGTCGGGGAGCTCGAAGGCGACTCGATGCTCGAAGCGGACTACATTTTTGTGCACGTGCTGCTGGGGACCGGCGATCCAGGCAAGATGCTGCGAGCGCTGACGGAGATCATGCGCTACCGGAACGATGATGGGAGCTGGTCGCTGTATCCGGGCGGACCGGGAAACATCAGCCTGTCGGTGAAGTGCTATTTCGCGAACAAATTGATGGGGGTTTCCGCGGACGAGCCGCACATGGCCGAGACGCGGAAGTGGATTCTGGCGCACGGCGGCGTGACGGAGTGCAATACCTTCACGAAGATTTATCTGTGCGCGCTGGGGCAGTACGAGTACAACTCGGTGCCGGCGATTCCGCCGGAGATCGTGCTGTTTCCGAAATGGTTCTGGTTCAACATCTACGAAATTTCGTCCTGGTCGCGGGCAATTTTGGTGCCTCTGTCGATTGCGTACGCGAAGAAGCCGTACAAGAGGATTCCGCCAGAGCACGGGATCAGCGAATTGTTTGTGGGCGGGCGCGAGCATGCCGATCTGCGACTGAAGTGGGATAAGACCCACAGGATCAGCTGGCGGAATTTCTTCATCTTCCTCGACCGGGTGATCCATTGGTTCGAGCGGATTCACATTCGGCCGTTGCGCTCGCACGCGCTGAAGGTGGCGCAGAAGTGGATGCTGGAGCGGCTGGAGATGTCCGATGGGCTGGGCGCGATCTATCCGGCGATTTTGAATTCGATCATCGCGCTGCGATGCCTCGGGTATTCGCTGGACGATCCGCAGGTGATCCGTGCGATCGATGAGTTCGAGCGGCTGGGGATCGACGAGCCGCAGGGGACGAAGGACTGTCCGGAGCCGACGTTCCGGATGCAGCCGTGTATGTCTCCGGTGTGGGACACAGCACAGGCGATGTACGCGTTGGGCGAAGCGGGGCTGGATCGCAAGGACGCGCGGTTGCTGCGGGCGGCGGACTGGATGCTGTCGAAGGAAGTGCGGCACAAAGGCGACTGGGCGGTGAAGAATCGGGGGGCGGCGCCGGGCGGATGGTACTTCGAGTATAACAATGAGTTTTACCCGGATGTGGATGATACGGCACAGGTTCTTATGGCGCTGAATAAGGTCGATAATCCGCGCGAGCGCTATCAGTATGACGTTTGCCAGCGGGCGATCGAGTGGGTCTTCTCGATGCAGTGCCGGAACGGCGGGTGGGCGAGCTTCGACAAAGACAACACGAAGATGATCTTCCAGCAAATTCCGTTTGCGGACCACAACGCGATGCTGGATCCGCCGACGGTGGACATCACAGGACGGATTCTGGAGATGCTGGCGACGTACGGCTACACGCGCAAGGATCGGCGCGTGGAGAAGGCCATCAAGTTCATCTACGCGGAGCAGGAATCCGATGGCAGTTGGTTCGGGCGTTGGGGCGTGAACTATCTGTACGGGACGTTCCTGGTGCTGCGGGGCCTCGAGGCCATGGGCGTGTGGAATCACGAGCCGGAGATCCAGCAGGCGGCGGAGTGGATCCGCATGGTGCAGAACGCCGATGGCGGATGGGGCGAGAGCTGCGAGAGCTACGACGATCCGACGACTCGCGGCGTTGGAGTGAGCACACCCTCGCAGACGGCGTGGGGGATCCTGGGGCTGCTGGCGGCCGGCGATACACGGAGCGACTCGGTGGCGAAGGGCATCAAATGGTTGCTGGCCCGGCAGCAGGCCGATGGCTCGTGGGACGAGAGCTTCGGGCAGGGCAAGACGCGGCAGGCGTTTTATACGGGAACGGGATTTCCGCGGGTGTTTTATCTGGCGTATCCGCTGTACCGGGATTATTTCGCGCTACTGGCGCTGACGAGTTACAAGCGGGCCATGGAGAAAGCAGCGGCGTAGAGAGTTTGATCTGGCATTTGTTACTGGGAGAGAGAAAAAGCAGGTCCTTCGACTCCCCGTTCGGCGCGCTGCGCTTGCTCAGGGTCGCTCAGGATGACGATTTGAGTTCTTTAAGTGGAGGAAATGACTGAATGGCAGTACCTGTATCGCAGGCGTGGACGGTAGCAACGTACGTGCTGGGGCAGAAGCTGAAGGGCCGGAAGCGCTTTCCGCTGGTGACCATGCTGGAGCCTCTGTTCCGCTGCAACCTGGCGTGCGCCGGGTGCGGGAAGATTCAGTATCCGCCGCACATCCTGAAGCAGGAGCTGACGCCGGAGGAATGCTTCCGGGCGGTGGAGGAATCGGGCACGCCGATGGTGTCGATCCCGGGCGGCGAGCCGCTGCTGCATCCGCAGATCGACAAGATTGTTGAGGGCTTGGTTGTGCGGAAGAAGTACGTGTATTTGTGTACGAACGCGCTGCTTCTGAAAGAAAAGCTTCACCTGTTCAAGCCGAGCAAGTATCTGTCGTTTTCGGTGCATCTGGATGGACAGCGCGAGCACCACGACTTCTCCGTGTGCCGCGAGGGCGGATACGACATCGCGATGGAGGGGATTAAGGCGGCGGTGGCGGCGGGATTTCGCGTGACGACGAACACTACGCTGTTCGATGGGGCCGATCCGAACTCGGTGCGCGGGCACTTCGACGAGGTGATGGCTGCGGGCGTCGAGGCGATGATGGTGGCGCCGGGCTACACGTACGAGAAGGCGCCGGATCAGAAGCATTTTCTGGGGCGGGCGCGGTCGCGGCGGCTGTTCCGCGCGATTCTGTCCAACCGGAAGAAGAGCTGGAAGTTCAACGCGAATTATCTCTACCTCGAATTCATCATGGGAAAGCGGGACTTCAAGTGCACGGCGTGGGCGATGCCGACGTTCAGCATCTTCGGCTGGCAGAAGCCGTGCTACCTGCTGCAGGACGGCTACGCGGACACGTTCCAGGAGCTGATTGACGGCACGAACTGGGACAACTACGGGACGGAGAGCGGCAATCCGAAATGCGCGAACTGCATGGTGCACTCGGGGTACGAGGGCACGGCGGTGAACTACACGTTCGGATCGCTGAAGGGGCTGTGGCAGACGGCGAAAGCGATGATGAATCGCTACGAGGACAAGGGCGCGCTGGATTTGCTGCACGAGCCGGTGAAGCCGGTGCATAGCTTCAATCCGCTGGTTCAAATCGAGCAAGTCCAGATTGAGACGCATGTCCGCGTGGAAGAGGGAACTCGGGTATGAGCCACGCCGAACCGAGCACAGTGGTCGATCCGAACAGCGTCGAGGTGATGGAGGGCCGCCAGCGCGAGCAGCTGGAGGGGTGGATTCCGTCGCTGGCGAGCGAGGATGAGATTCGTCAGGCGCTCGAGAAGGCCTTCGATTATCGCGGCGATGTGACGCTGACGCTGAAGGACGGGCGCGTGGTGCATGGGTACGTGTTCGATCGGCGGACGGGTGCGACGTTGCAGGATTCGGCAGTGCGCGTGATGCCGTCGGAGGAGCGGATGAAGCTGACCATTCCGTACGCCGAGATTGCCGCGCTGGCGTTCACCGGGCGCGACAACGCTGCGGGCAGGACGTTCGACGCTTGGGTGAAGAAGTACTGGGAGAAGAAGGCCGCGGGCGAGAAGAATATTGCCATCGAGCCGGAACAACTGTAGCAGCTATAAGCCGGTCAGCTGAAATTCGGTTAGCTAAGAACCGGTGAGCGTTCGTTGGACATTGCGACCTCTTCACCGTACGGTTCATCCCCACTTTTTGATCTTCGGCCAGACAGCCTGTAGATTCCATTTCAATCCGCGGCAGATCCAGATGGTGAAGTGCTCGTCTTCGCGGGACCAGGGGTTGTCGACCTTCTGACCGGAGTCGATGACGGTCTGGAAATAGTCGCGGTCGCCGGTGCCGTCGCTGCCGAGGACGATCATCGTGCTGCCGTCGTAATCGCGGGGTCCCCAAAACCAATAGGAATTGTGCATGCTGATAGCGCGCGGCAGGCCATATTTCGGGCCGAAGTAGTCGATGGCGGCGGCTTCGCCCCAGTCGTTGGCGAAGATGGCGGTGTGGGCGCGCTCTGCGAGCGGAAGACTGTTATAGACGGCGGCGGTCTTGCGGACCATGTCTTCCCAGCCGAATTCGTCGGCGAAGAACTGGGGAAGACGGCCGGTGCGCTGATTCTCGGCTTTGATGATGGGTCCGATGCCGAGCGCGTGCTCGTAGCGGAGATAGGTTTCGGGACGAACCAGCGGGAGAGACAGTGGCGCGAGGAGGATTCCTGAGACGGCGAGCAGAGTGCTGTAGGCGGCGCGCGACCAGGGGTTGCGGAACCAGCTACTGAAGGCAACTGCGCCCGCGGCGAACATCATGGGATAGATGGGGGAGACGTAGTAGTTCTTGCCCTGGGTGATCATCAACGCGCCGTAGACGACCAGGAAGGTCCAGGCGAGGATGCTGTAGCGAGCGCCTGCGCGGGTGAAGAGGAGCCACAGCAATCCGAGGACCCACAAAACAGCCGAGACAGGATTAAGGATTTGGGCCTGATCGAGGAAAAAGGCGATGGGTCCGCGCCGGACGTCGCGCGGCGTGCTGCGGACGTTGCGCTCGTATTCGAGAAAAGGGAAGTGATGCTGCACGAGCCAGACGAGGTGGGGCAGGAAGATGAGGATGGCGGCGAGGCCGCCGAGCCAGAACCATTTTGAGAGGAAGACGCGGCGATGGGGCGTGAGGACGAGGCCGAGGAGCAGGCCTGCCGCGAAGAGGACGATGGAGTACTTCATCTCGAGGCCGATGCCGCAGAGGACGCCGATCCAGAGCCACCAGCGCAGGTTGGCGGTTTCGATGTAGCGGAGGACGCACCAGACGCAGGCCATCCAGAGCAGCGGCTCGACGGCGTTCATGGTGAACCAGTGCTGCATGAGCATGTAGATGGGCGCGGTGAACACGGCGAGAGCGGCGAGCGCCTGGGCCATGCGGCCGCCGCCCATCTGGCGGGTCATGATGCCGGTCAGCAAGACGAGGGCGGCACCGGCAAGCGCGGGCAGGAGCCGGATAGCTAAGAGGGACGTGCCGAGGGTGTGGCTGACCAGCCAGGCCAGGAAGGGCCAGAACGGCGGGTGGTCGACGTAGCCCCAGGCGAGATGCTGGCCACAGGCGAGGTAGTACATCTCGTCGCGGAAGATGCCGTAGTGGGGGATGGCGCGGAGCTGGAGGGCGAACTTGAGGAGCGCGATGCCGGCGACGACGGCGCTTCCCGAAACGAACCAGCGCGTGGGGCGGGCGGCGGGGGAAACGGCTGTGGAGGCGTTCACGATAACTCCTGAACAGTGGCTGGTTTAGCTACGCAGAGGGGCAGGAAGGGGTTCCGCGTGCCAGGTCGTGTCAGACGCAATCTTTATCTTTACTTCGAAAACGAGTCCATGCTACGTTCCTATACCAAATCCCCCAAGCCCAGAGAAGTGGAGATAACAGGTGTTTTGCGTTCAATGTGGGTCCGATGTTCCTACGGAAAGCAAATTCTGCGTTAACTGCGGGGCTCCGGCCTATCACGCCGGCAGCGCTCCAGCCGGCCAGCCCGTCCCGTCCGTTCCCGCCTTTCAGGCCGTTGCGCAACCAGGGGTTCAGGTGGTGCCGGTTGGTTATCCCGGCATGCCTCAGCCGCAACCGGTGTACTACGTGCTACCTCAGGCGCTCCCTCATCAGCATACCGTCCAGCAACTGAACTTTCTTCATAGCCTGCAGGGCCGGATCCAGAGCCTGGCCTCCACGGAACAACTGGAAGGGTTCAGCCTGAAGGAGATGTTTTCGGGCGTCTTCAAGAAGCGGAGCCCCGAGCAGGTGGAAGACTACATGCTGGTCGGCAGCGCGAAGACGACGCTCGCGATTGAACTGGTGGAAACCGGTTGGCCGAAGCCGTGGCTTTTCTTCCGCGTGCTGGCCACGCTGGTCGTCGCGTACGTGGTCTGCACGCAAATGCTTTTGCGTCTGTCGGACGCTGGAAACCTGATTCCAGCGGTGATGATTCTCGGCTCGTTCGCGTTTCCGCTGTCGACGCTGGTGCTTTTTTTCGAGATGAATACGCCGCGGAACGTATCCCTGCATATGGTGGGGAAGCTGTTTGTGTTTGGGGCGGTGGTGTCTCTGGGCGTGGCTCTGCTCGGCTACAGCCTGCCGATTTTCCAGCTGGGAACGTGGGAAGCGGGCATTGTCGAGGAGGTCGCCAAGCTGCTGACGGTGGTGATCGTGATGCGCGGCGCCCGCTATAAATACATCCTGAACGGGATTCTGTTTGGAGCGACGGTGGGCGCGGGCTTCGCGTGTTTTGAAACGGCGGGTTACGCGCTAAACTCGGCGCTGCTGCCTGGGTTGCTCCAGGGCCTGCAAGCGGGGCAGACCGTCGACGTGGCAACGCACGCGGGCATCGTTTCGATGCTGCAGATTCTGCGGCTGCGCGGCATTCTGGCTCCGCTGGGGCACGTGGCGTGGACGGCGATCGCGGCGGGCGCGTTCTGGCGCGTGAAGCAGGACAAGCCTGTGAACCCCTCCATGTTTCTTGACAGTCGCTTTCTTAAGGCATTCCTGATCCCGGTGTCGATGCACGCGCTGTGGGACGCTCCGGCCTTCATGCAGTTGCCGTTTCTTGGAAATTCCATCATCACCGGCGTCATTTCCTGGTATGTTGTATTCGGCCTCGTGCAACAGGGCTTGCGGCAGGTAAGAGATGAGCAGCGAGGTCATCTGCAGCAGACGCTGCAGACTGTGGAAGCTTCCATGCAGCCCGCGGGCAGCGTCGCGGTTTCGTAGAGTACTCACGGGCGCTAACCTACGATTCGAATTCTGAGGAGACTGAAAGTCCATGGCATTTTGTAACAGTTGCGGTACACAGTTAAAGGGCGCTGAGAAGTTCTGTTCCCAGTGCGGAGCCGATGTCAGCGCGAAGACAACGGGCGCAACGGCAGCCAGTACGCCTGCCACGCCGGCAGCGAGCGCGCCGCCGGTGTCGATACCCAACGCTGCTCCTGCGACGCCGTTCGTGCCGCCGCCTGCGGCACAACCCTTCGCCGGTGCACCGGTGCACTATCCGCCGCCGGGAGCGATTCCGGTGGCCTACCCGCCGCCTCCACAACCCACCGCGCAGAAAAAGGGAATGATGGGAACAGTGGTCGTGGTCCTCATCGTGGCTGCGATCGGCTATTACTACTACAACAAAACGCACAATCCGACTCCTCCGGCGGCGAATAACCCGCCCGCGTCGCAGCCTGGCACGCCGAGCAGTCCTCCGGCGAATACCCCGCCGCCGAGTCCCGGGGCAGGCGGGGCAAATGCGGCACTGGTGAACCAGCAGTCGTTCGACGCACAGTGGGCCAACCAAAATGGAATGCTGGTGCTGACGACCGCGAAATGGAGCAACAACTCGACGGCCAACATTACGTCGGCCGTGGTGCAGTGCGAGCAGGACGACGCCAGCGGGACCGATCTGTCGCAGTATCGCGTGACGCTCAACGGCCCGACCGCGCCGAATACGTGGAGCAGTTTTAGCAATATTCAGATTGGCGCCGTTGCCAACAACATGAGCAAGGTGAACTGCTCCATTGTGCACGTGAAGCCGGCCAGCTGAGGGGGTGTCTCAAGCTGCCTGGGGCGAGCGGTTAGCCGGGGCGTGTGGGTGTGACGCAGGCGTTAGTCGCTGACGCGCCAGGAGTCAATAACCATGAATTCGCTCCAGGTTTTTCCGTCGTTCGACTGCACCCCTCGCCACGAGAAGTGGTTCGGGGAGACGCCGGTGTAGGTGGCGCGCGTATACGCGTGCGCGGCGACGGGCTCTTTAAAGGCGTAGGTGATGGAATGGCCATCAAAGGTGGCTCCGCCCAGCTCGTTGGGGGCGAGGTCGGTCCACGTTCCCCCGAGGGCGTCCAGCCACTTAATGTTCCAGGTGTGGTGGGCGGCATCGTACGCGCGGAAATTCATGCCAAACACGATTAGCTCTCCAGATGGGCTCGTCATCCTGTATTCGTCCTCAATAACATAGCCGTCGAGGATAAAGCGGCCGAGCCATGACGCTTTGAAGGTCTGCCATTCTGGTTTTCTGATTTGACTTTGCGTCACATCGCCATTTGCCGATGAGAAAGGCGAACTGCGAGAGCTCCGGCGGCGCTTTGGGATTGGGCGCACCAAATTCCTGGTCCATGAGGGTCTCTTTCGCAGCGGCGGCCGTGGGTTGCACGGGGCCGATCAGCAAGGATAGCGCGGTAAGCAGAAAGACGGCGGCTCTACCGATCCGTAGCATCACACATCTCCTTCCTTGTCGAAAGATCGGGAACAGCGCGTCAGGGAGTGGGGAGACCCTCCACTATATAGAGCCGCGTGCTGGTCGAGCTTTGGCGAATGGGGCGGATGGCGGCGTACGCGGGCGAGTCGTACCACTCACGGGCCTTCGCAACGCTGTCGAAGGCGATGACGACAATGCCGCCTTTGGGCGGGTCGCCTTCAAGGGTCTGGATCTTGTTGCTGCGAATGACGTAGTGGTGGTTGACGGGAGCCAGGGTCTCGGGGACCTTATCGCCGTATTTCTGGAAGGTCGGGAGGTCGTGGATGTCGACCTCCGCGATCACGTAGCCGGGCGGAGTAACGGGCTGCTGGGCGCGGATCGCGAAACCGCCCCCTGCGCCAATCGCAATGCCTGCCAGTCCCGCACAAAGAACTGCCCATTTCGATTTCATCACGTGACTCTCCGTAGTGCCGCTAAGAACCAGGGCCTGGGGATGCGTGCTGATACTAATGAAGGAAGTTCATCAGGCTTCCCCCCGCGAAGGGCTGCAGGGTGAAGGTGAGTATGAAGAGGACGAGGCCGGCGACCGCGAGCCAGCGACGACTCTTCGAGAGCGGAGGATTCTCCGGGACCGGCGGATGGCGGAGGCTGGGGAGAAGGAAGCATCCCCAAACGAGCCATCCGATCCAGAAGATGGTACCGGCGAAAAACAGGAGGAAGACGATTGTGTTGGTGGCCCAGCGGTGCGCGCGAGGCGAGATCGCATAGAGGATGTGTCCGCCGTCGAGCTGGCCTGCGGGCATGAGGTTGACCGAAGTGATGAAGAGGCCGATCCACGCGGCGACGAGAACGGGATGCGGATTGAAGGAGGCATCGAGCGGCGGGATCGCGGGATGGAAGAGCCGGACGATGGCGTAGCAGATGGAGAGGCCCAGGGGCACGCTGACGCTGATGCTGGCCGATGACTGGAAGCCTGGAGCGGCCATGTGCTCGGAGAGCACCAGCCCGCTGATGAGTGCGGGGATAGCAACGAGCATTCCCGCGAGCGGACCAGCGGCGCCGACATCGAGAAGGGCGATGCGCGACGGTACGCGGGAGCGCAGCCGGATGAAGGCTCCGAAGGTGCCGATGAGCGTGGGCGCGGGCAGAACCCAGGGCAGAGAAGAGTGGACGCCGTGAAAGCGGCAGGCAATGTAGTGGCCGGTCTCGTGCGCGGAGAGAATGCCGAGGAGAGTGAGAGCGAAGGGCCATCCGGCGGAGAGACGCTCGGGGTGATGAACGATCCACGCGAAAGGGAAGAAGCCGGCGTTCACGGCGAAGGGGGGCGCGCCGCGCTGGAAGTTGTACATGAGCACGGCGCCGGTGCTGAGAGTGGTGAATACGCTGAGGCCGAGAAGGCAGAGCGCGACGCCGGCCTGCTCGAATTGCGAGGCCTGGCGGACCGCGACGGTCTGCAGAGGTGCGGCCTCGCGGAGCGGTCCGGAGATCTGGATGGCAGGCTGACCCATGCTCGGCTGTCCTGGCTCGACGATCTGGAGCGAGGTGACCCCAGACGAGAACAGTGTATCGAGGCGGGCGCGTTACGGCAGTACTTTATTGACTGTCGATTTATTTCCGTCGAGGAGGTGGAGTTCCTTGCCAGGCTTGAAGCGAACCGCTTTGCCCGGGGCAATGCTGACTTCGGCTCCGGTGCGGGGATTACGGCCGATTCCGGTCTTGCGGGGCCGAACGTTGAAGACCCCGAAGCCGCGGAGCTCGATGCGCTGACCTTCGGCGAGAGCGCGCTTAAGGGTCTCGAATACGGTGTCGACCGCAGCCTCGGCTTTATTGCGCTGCAGCCCGGTGCGCTCGATCACCTGGTGAATGATGTCCTGTTTTATCAAGATTTTCCCCCGTCAGGCGAAGTGTCCGTCTCAAGGCTGATCGTAGAAATGTTTGATGGCATTGTCAATGCGGCGTGCCTCCCGTAAGATGCAATCTTTACCCCCAACGCAACAGGGACTTCCTGGGCGGCCAGCGGCTCGGCCGACGGGAAGCACCGCATGGGGGACTGCGAAACGGCCGTGGCAAGGGGCGGCAGGGAGGGTCATGGCAATCAAGAGCGATCGCTGGATTCGAGAGCAGGCCCTGAAGGGCATGATCGATCCATTCAGCGAAAAGCAGGTGCGGGAGGGGGTCGTCTCGTATGGACTGTCCTCCTACGGCTACGATTTGCGGGTTTCCGACGAGTTCAATATCTTTACCAACGTCAACAGCGCCATTGTCGATCCGAAGCATTTCGATGAGCGGTCGTTCGTGTCGGTGCGGGCGGAGAGCGTGCTGGTGCCGCCAAACAGCTTCGCATTAGCACGATCCGTGGAATATTTTCGGATTCCGCGTGACGTATTGACCATTTGCGTGGGAAAATCCACGTACGCGCGGTGCGGCATCATCGTCAATGTCACGCCCTTCGAACCGGAATGGGAGGGATTTGTGACACTGGAGATATCAAATACCACTCCGCTGCCGGCGCGCGTGTATGCGAACGAGGGGCTGTGCCAGATCCTGTTCTTTCAATCTGACGAAGCGTGCCAAATCAGCTACGCCGACCGCAAAGGAAAGTACCAAAAGCAGCAGGGAATCGTGCTGCCCAAGCTGTAGAAGCTATGGAGAGCATTACAAAACCGACGCGGCGTATGCGAGTTGGACTGCTCGACTTCGAGCCGATCCGCATTGCGGGCCTGCGGGAGATTTTTGCGGAGCAGCCGGATTTCCAGGTGGTGGCGACCGACTGGGCTATGGCGTTTAAGGAGTCGTCCTTCGATCTGGTGGTGGTGGTGCTGCGGGATCAGGCGTTCTCGCTGGCATTGCTGGCCCGGCTGCGGTCGCGGCATGCGGGGCTCAAAGTGCTGGTGATCGGCCCCGGCTCTGAGCAGGAAAAGATTCTCGAGGCCATCAACGCAGGCGCCAAGGGGTGGCTGGAAGACAAGGCGTCTCCGACCCAGGTGATGCAGGCGGCGTATGCGATCCTGAGCGGCTCCATCTGGGCGCCGCGAAAGGTTCTGTCGACGTTTGTGGATCGGGCGATCGAAGGGTCGGCTGCGCGGCGGCGCCGGCAAAGCCCGCGCTTCACAGAGCGCGAGGAAGAGGTATTGCAGCAGTTGGTGCTGGCGCGGTCGAATCGCGAAATCGCCCAGGCCCTGAGCATTCGCGAGCAGACGGTTAAGTCATACGTGGCGCGGCTGATGCGGAAGGTGGGAGTGGGGAACCGGATCGCGCTGTCGGTGCAGGCAGCCAGCGGCGCCTGGGGCGAAAAGGACCAGTAGATCGGGGCTTTTCGGGCCGGCGGCCGTTAGTTAACAGAATATCTGTTATCAGACGTAAGCTCTCTCAGGCGGCCGCCCCGCCGCCAGCCTCTTCTATTAGTTGAGGTGCGCGCTCTTTCCGGAAGTCCTCCAGCGAGATGTGGTTCAGGATGTGCTCCTCCACGTCGCTAATCGGCCCAGGCGCAATGATCGTGATGCCTCCCACCAGTTCGCTCATGGTCAGATACGATTCGCGACTTCTGTAGAGAAAATCGAGCGGGTACTCGGGCTTGCGAGCGCGCGCCTGAATCGGATCCGCATCGAGAAGCAAGCTGACGTCAGGACGCGGAACGATTCTGATGATCATGCGCACGTAAATCCTGGTGAGCCGGTAACGCAGCGTCAGGTTGACGAGCTCGTCCCAGGAGTACCGGTCGCAGATGATAAATTCGGCACCGGAGGCCAGGGCTCGGCGGATGGTGAAGCGGAGGGAGACGGCGTCGGCGAGGTAAAGGCAGCAGCGGATGATCGTCATCGAGCGTGAGCGGACGTTTTTGTCCCGGCGGTTGATCGGCTTCTCCGGGGTTCCGATGCCTTTGTCGCCCTTGAACAGCGTGTGGCCGGCGGATTCGCGCATGCCGGTGAAGCACGCGACATCATCCCAGAAGGTGATCACGCGGACACGGAGGCCGGCTTCCCGAAGCCGGGTACGGAGAGCTTCAATCTGCGTGCTCTTGCCCGCGCCATCGATGCCGGAAAAGCTGACCAACCTAGTACGCCGTAATTTGGACCCTGGACCCATCGTGGTTTTCTCTCCGTGATCCTGATTCCCTGCTACGGACGGCTCGGACTGGCGCTGGAGAGCGCGACCACTGTGCCCACCGCGACAGCTGCCCCGACCAGCAGGCCCACTTTGATCACGAATGATCGCGAGCGCTTCTGCTTAGCCGGAGCGATGGCGGCGCCGGCGGGTCTGGAAGCCGCTATACCGCTGGCCGGTTCCGATGGCGCCGCCGCGGTGCCCATGGGCCCTGGCGGAGCGCTTTGCTGCTGCGAGGTACTCTGCGAACTGTTTTGCGGCGGGGCCGGGGTAGTGGCTTGCAGCGGGGCCGGAGCCGGGCTGTCGGGTAAGGAGGCTACCTCGCTTGCGCCGACTGTCGCTGGTTTGGCTGGTTCCGCAGCGCTGCTCGGTGCCGAGGCCGAAGCAGACGGAGCCGGAGTGGGCGCCTGCTGCGCTGGCGCTTCCTGTGCCGATGCCGCCACCCCCAGAGGCGTCGCCAGCAGGACGACGAGGGCGATTGCGATTTGCCGATTCAACCACATCGCTACAGTCTTCATGTTTTTCTCCAAACCAGCCGGGGCGTGATCTTTGCAGGCACGGCCGCGACGATTAAGCTGCCTCTTCCGATGCGCGGTCCGCAACTTCGGACGCGACCGCCTGCCTGCCTGCGGCGACAGGAAGTTGATGGAAACTGTTCACCGCTTCCGCGGTCGTGTCGAATGTCTCGAAGAGGCGTGCCACACCTGTGCTCACCAGGACAATGGCAGCGGCGGCCGGCACAGCGGC
This sequence comes from Acidobacteriaceae bacterium, assembly GCA_003140785.1. Classification (GTDB taxonomy): domain Bacteria; phylum Acidobacteriota; class Terriglobia; order Terriglobales; family Acidobacteriaceae; genus Telmatobacter. The sequence goes on from PLKY01000383.1 coordinate 66,571, forward strand.
CAGCTTCACATCTCCGTTACGCTTCATAGCTTCTTCGAGACAATGCAGCAGCAGGTGGATCGTGGAGGTGCTGCATTCCCCCAGATTGGAGCAGTCGAGAACCAGGCGCGGCCGGTTTGCGTTAATGACGCTCTCAATCTCGTGGAGAAACGCAACCTTGTGCGGAACGCTCAGCACCCCCGGAACTCGCTTGACTGCAACTGCACGCATGCCTGTGTTCATATTTGCCAGTTCCCTTCTCTTTCTTTCATCCGGCGCCTTGTAACAGCCGCGCCAGTTCGGCTTCGGGATCACGCACGACGTGCGTCAGCACGTTCTTCGCATACCTGGTAAGCGTCACAAGATTGGTGTTGTACCAGCAGCACTCCCTCATCCTCGGCGACAAGCCGCACAGGTAACGCAGCCGGCCCAATTTGTCAGGCGATGCCAGGATGGCCGCCATCAACCGATGATTTCCATCGAGGACGGTCAGCGGCTCGTTTTCGCTCAGGCCGATGAGGACGACCGCGCCCAGATCAGGGTCGTGGCCCGAGACCCGATTGCCGATCGCTTCGATCTTGGCCCGAAACGACGGTTCGATGGTTTGGTGATGTCTGCGCATGCGCTCGGCCACCGCGGTGAGGGAGAAGTTGCCTCGCGCGACCTTCCGCCACTGCGCTCGCGGAAAGACCCGGATGCGGTGCAGCTCCGACGGTCGAAGCTCCACCTCATACCATTCCGTTTCCGTTGGCAGTTCCTTCCATAAGGCAAGGTGACGAATGAACAGGAGGGCCTTCCGCGTGGCGTTCTCGACCGGATCCTCGAGATTGGGCGCCGTCACCAGGTCGCACAGAGCTTCCCGGTATTCGTGAAAAGCGGCACTATGAAAATCGCTCTTCAGAAATTCGGCGATGACTTCGTCTTCGGAAATGCGGCGCAGGATCTTGATGGGCGCGGCGCCGAGAGTTCGCTCCCCTGCGCGAGCGTCGGCGAGTGAGGTGATGATGAACGGGATTGTTACGACCACCAGCAGCACGATCATCAGGATGAGCTGAACCCAGATCACTTCACGCAAAGAGGAATGGAAGCGGCAGATGGCCGCGACGATTACAACGCTGAACGCCAGCTGCACCCAGCCGGTATTCGCAATCTTATAGGCCATTTCGTAAGTGATAATGATGACGCTCAGGCAATAGAGGATGGTGGTGACTGCATAGATCGAGAGCAAATACGGGAGGCCATATTCACCCTCTACGCTGAAGCCGCTGCCAAAGAATCCGGCCCACAGAGAAGCGGGAGTAAGACGGAGGCCGAGAGCGAGCACGGCGCCAATCGCGAGCACCAGCAGAGACGCCGTTCCGATGACCTTGAATCCGCGTCGTTCCTCCTGACGTGTGCCGGCGACGAGGGGGACCATGGAATTGACGACAGCGAAGGAGAAGGTGAAGATGACTCGGCCCACCATGGCCACAGCAGCATAGAGTCCCGCAGTGGTGGGAATGAAGAAATGTTTGACCAGGACAATGTCGCAGTTATTGATAAGAACCTGGCCGGAAAAGTAGACCATGGCATGGACGGTTTCCCGCAGCGCATTTTGTAACAGCAGCGGATTCGATATGCGGGGGACGCGCCGGGACGGAACGGCAGCGAAATACGCAACAACCACCGCCGCCGCATTGGCGGCCACCACGCCCCGCACGCCGAGGCCGAGCCGGATCAGCAGCAAGGAGCCGCCGAGGCGGACGATTCCTTCAAGCACGATGTTGGTGGCGAGACTGCGGAAGCCGCAGACGCCCTGGATGTAGCCGCGCCGGCTGCCGAGAGGAACGTAGAAGGCAGCTCCGATGGCCAGGAGAGCGACAAGAATCGGCGCCGGCAGGTTCAGGTAATTCGCGATGGGACGCTGAAAAAGCAGCAGGAGCAGCGCAACGAGAATGCCGCAGGCCCACGCCGCGCGATGAAAACCGCGATAGACAGCCTGCTTCTCCTCCAGCGCGCTCTGCTGCGCGACCACTTTTGCGGCTACGATCTGAAAAGAGAGCGTTGCCGCGGAGATGAGGATGAGCAGAGTGTAGACGGCGGTCGCATGGCCGTAGCCGGTGGGACCGAGGAAGCGCGCAACGGCGACGTTATAGACGAAATTGGTGCCGGTTGCGAGGCCGGTGCCCAGGAGCAAAACGAAACTTCCCGACAGAATGCGGGCGTGGAGCGTCTTTGCCTGTTTTATGGGGCCGTTCTGCACAACTTTGGGCTCCGTGGCGATTGCGATGCCTCTGTCCGGTTCTGCTGAGTCGTTGAGGGTCCATCCGGCAGGCCGAAGGAGAAGTTCAGCGACAGAGTTCCCTCAGAAAACTGAGGATTGGATGCGTTTGCCATGGTCGCGGCTGCTCTCGCGACGGGAACCAGCAACGCTTCGGGAGGCCCCTCGACAGGCAACCTTTTGTTTGCTGTCTTGTTCTAATTAAGTTCCCGAAATGTTTCGCGCGACGACTGCCTTCCTTAGCCTGATTCTGCTTACTCATGGATGTTCTGAATCGTCGCCACCGAAGCCTGCACGGCTGAAGGTGGGCGTTCCCGGCGTGTCGCCGGTAATGCTGGCGGTTTACGAACCATGGTTCGGGCACCCCCAGCACATTTCCATCGGCTACTCCTCGCATGATCCTGCGGAGTTGCGCAAGCAGATCCATCAGGCGAAGAAGATGGGCATCTCCGGTTTTGTCGTGGACTGGTACGGGGACCGCGATCCGTTCAATGCGCGGACGTACGAGCTGCTGCAGCCGATCGCCGCGGAGGAGAAGTTTCATATCGCGATGATGTACGACGAGACGGATGCGGAGGACGGTGCGACGGACGAGGCAATCGCGGATTTCACGACCTTTCGCGACACGTATCTGGCGGCGGATGCGCCAAGCCGCGATGCTTACCTGACGCTCAACCGCCGGCCGATCATCTTCATTTTCCCGAAGGGCGGGCACACGGACTGGAATCGGGTTCGCGAGGTAGTGAGCAAGTGGAATCCAGCACCGTATCTGATCTATGAAAACCTGCCTGGTGCCAACGCGAGCGCGTTTGACGGGTTTTATGCCTGGGTCCAGCCCGGCAGGAAGGGCTGGGCGGCGGATGGCAGCAATTGGGGCGACGACTATCTCGCTGACTTCTACCAGACGATGCAATCGAAGTATCCGGACAAGATTGCCGTAGGCGGCACATGGGCGCAATTCAACGACAGCAAGGCGTCGTGGAGCCAGAATCGGCACATCTCGGGACGGTGCGGCCAGACCTTCACCGACACGCTGAATCTGTGGCGCAAGTACTATTCGGCGGACGATCCGATTCCCTATCTGTTAGTGGAAACCTGGAATGATTATGAAGAGGGCACGGCGGTCGAGCCCGGGATTCCAACGTGCGGAGCGGGCTCGAAACCAGCGCGGTAGTTCTTACGCAATGCGGAGGATCTTCGCGGGCTGCTCTTCCTCTTCCTCAGCTGGGCGATCCAGAGCGGAAGCTGCCTGCGACGCGTAATGGACCTTGTTGATGATGGACAGCGGCCGCTGGCGAACTTCGTCGTAAACGCGCCCCAGGTATTCGCCAAGCACGCCGAGGCAGAGCAGCAGAGCGCCGCCCACCAGGAACACCGCAGACGCCACGCCGCAGCCGACTGCATTCCATGGACTGCTCGACAGCATGCTGGCAAACGCCATAAGCGCGGCCATGCAGCAGGCAACACCCGAGAGCACGAAGCAAAGCCGCAGGGGCTTGTAACTGAAGCTCGTGATCGCATCCATCGCGTACTTGATGCGGCTGGTGAAGGACAGCTTGCCGTCGCCCGCGAGGCGGTCCTGGCGATCATAATAGACAATCGCGTTGCTGTAACCCACCCACGCGCGCAGGCCGGGCAGATAACGATTGTTCTCGCGCATGGCGTTGATGGAGTCGACCGTCTGACGATCCATCAGGCCAAAGATGCCGGCGTTGATGGGGATGGGAAAGTCGGAGAGCGCGCTGAGCAACCGATAGAACAGCGGAAACAGTTTTGCGAGAACTTTACGGCGCTCCTGGCGGCTTCTGCGCACGGCGACAACGACCTGGGCACCGCCGCGCCAGGTTTCGACCAACTCCGGAATCACTTCGGGGGGATCCTGAAAATCGCCATCCATCAGCACCACGGCATCGCCGCGGGCGGTTTCCAGGCCAGCCGAGATGGCGCCCATGTGACCCCAGTTGCGAGTCAGATCGACGACTATGACGTGCGTATCGTCTTCCTGCAAACCACGCAGCAGATCCAGCGACGAGTCTTTGGAGCCGTCATTGACGTAGACGACCTCCCACGGCTCGCCAATATCCATCAACGCATCGGCGACGGCTTCATGGAAGAGCGGAATATTCGCTTCCTCGTTATAGATCGGCACCACGACCGAAATCATCTATCCTCCTGAAGTTCGATACATGACCAGCGCTGCCGTGCGCGCCGGATCTGAAATTCGCGTGCAAATGGGTCGTGCGGTCTTGCGGAGCAGGCTAAGGGTTCACTGCGATTCAGCCTGAAGCACGCGTACCTTCCAACGCACTTCTGTGGGCGTGAGAACCGCTATATAGCGTGCCTGTACTGGCTGTGTCGCCAGGACCTTCTCACGATCGAGAAGCTGTACGTCGTATTGGATGTAGTCAACCAGCTGAATGGATAGCCCCTCGGGAGAGTAAAAAATAATTTTGATGTCGTGGGAGCGTTCCTGGTAATGGGTGCGCAGACCCAGCTTTGCCTGTTCGGCGATGGTAACCGCGAATTTCTCCTTCGCAGTGCCCACAAAGTTCTGATTCAACAGGTCCGCGCGGTTCTGATCCATGGCCGCGCTCAGTGTTTGCCAGGCCTCAAGATAATCGCGCACCACAGCCGATTCTGTCTGCCTGGCTAGCGGCCGGGGACCCCGCAGCACGGTGGGTTCCACCTGGACGGAGCCCTGGTCCGCGGCGAATGCGGCAGATACGGCAAGCGCGGCGCAGAGAATCGCGAGGGGTCGCGTCACGGCTGGCCCTCCCAGCGGATTTCGTTCCCCATCACGACGCCGGTCGCCACGGAGATGCGCGCGCCACTGCGGGCGGGGACTTCAGCCTGGGCGACGCTGTGCTTGAGAGGAACGTCGACGGTAGTCTGACTGCCATTCCAACTCTCGGTAAACGTGACGATGGTCCCGTCGGTCACGGCATTGCCGCTGCAGTCGCGCAGCGGATCGGTTTCGAGCTGAAGCTTATCGCCGACCTGGCGGGCACTCATCTTCAATCCACAGGGATCTCCGGGAACCTGCTGGATCACGCGAGCAGCGGAAACATTGCCGGCCTGCGCAACGAACTTCGCATTTCCCTCTTTGGTGGCCGAGTTCATCTCCGTCCACGCTGCGCCCTGACTGGTCGTGACGGTGCGAGCTTGCGTCGGAGCGGCGGCGACGGATAGCTGGAAGTTGACCTGCGTCGGTTTCGTGATCAGGTTCTGAAAGGAGTCGAAGACATACACCGCGCCGGTGATGCCGTTTTGCAAGCCTGCGGGAAGCCGCGAGGGCTTGGCCAGAAAGCTGAGTGCTGCGGGCGTACTGGCGGGGGCAACGTCAAACTCTCCGGTCTCCGTCGACGAGTCACTGCGTAGAACAGCGAGATAATGTCCGGCATTACTGAGGTCGCCCGCCGCAAAGGCGATGGGCTGACCCAGTTGCACCTCACGCTTTAACGCCTGGGCAGGTCCGGCGACGTAGAGAGTCGCTTTACCGGCGCCGGTGGTTGGGATCGAGAAGGCGCTGCCAGCCTCGATGTTCTTTGGCAGATCCAGAGCTCCGCTTTGCGCCAGAGCCGGCAGGACCGCAGCGGAGACGATAACAGCCAGCCAGGATACACGTACGCGACTCATTGGAAGCCGCCAGAACTGTACGTCGCGACCACAGCGCGCTCGGTGCTGACTTTGCGGGCCAGATCCTCGGGAACCGGCATCGAGAACGACACCGGGGTTTGCGGCAGGAGCGCGCGATCAATGTACTGATCCGCAACCCAAACCAACTGGCCGCTCTGATCGTAGAAGGTGCCGAGCACGTGAGCGATGTTGACAATCTGGCCGCTCTGGTTCACCAAATCTCCGCCGAAGATCGCATCCGGCGCGGGGCTCAGTTTCTGGTTTTGGATTTCGACGACGGGATCGGCCGAAGCCGCGACGAGATTCGACATCGGGTCCATATGGATGCTGTCGACCTCGGAGAGCGAGACGTTAGGGAACGTGATCAGGAACGGTGTGACCTGCTTGGGCAGAAGCAGGTGGGAGATTTTGTCGAAGCTGTCTTCGGTAGCGATGGCCGAGCCGTTTTTGGCCAGCAGCGTCGCCTTCACTGAGACGTAAGCCGGCACGACGTCTTCATTCAGTAGTTCGCCGAGCACGACGACGCCGGCGGCGCGCTCCACCGGATGCATGTCCACGATGCGGACGTGAGGAGCCTCGACGTCCTGGGCGCCCCAGTCATCCGCCGGGCCGCGGTAGATTACATCCCAGCGCAGGTAGTTCACGGCAATAACCTGCGGCGGCACTCGCGTCTCTTTGACGATGGGCCAGACAGGAGCCCACTGATCCCCGTTTCTGACCACCTGAAGGTTGCGCGTGTCGAGGAAGGTGCCGACGACCGTGGACCAGCGCATTCGGAGCCGCACCTGCGCGTCGCTGTCGGAAACATGCAGCGGCTGGACCTGGTAGGTATCCAGGATGGCGTAGGTGCGAAGACTGGGATAGCTGCCGGTTAAGTCGTGGAGGAAATCCTGTTCGGTGAATTCGGCTTTGTTACTTAGTTCGGAGTACGCTTTCGGCCAGTCCTGATGGCCAATGGCAATCGCCAGATTGTCCACTGCGCTTTCCGGCGTGGAGGGCGAATGCATGATGCCGGAGGGACTCATGCCCGCATAGGCGGCCGCCGCGGGGACGGGCCAGAGCGTGCCGACGACAACCAGGGCAATCGTCGCTGCCACGAGAAACAAGGCAAGAAACCGCCCGCCCATCACGATACCAGCCTTCCTGAGACGTAATCTTCCTGCGCGATGTCGGACTCGACGCCAACCGGTGCGCGGCGCCGGCTATCGGGCAGCAGAACCACCAAAATGGCGAGGATGCTGCTGCCTAGCGGCAGCGTACCCCACATCAGCCCCTGCCACGCGGGCGGCATCTGGGGCGCATTTACGGTCGTCGCCGGCGGAACACCATCCTTGCTCCAGACAGTAACGGTGCGATCTTCGAGATTATCCACGCGACGCCAGCCTCCGAACGAGAGCAGCGGTTCGTAATAAGGATCGCGAACGAAGACCCACTTCAGGCTGTAGCGATCGGCGTGATCGAGGATAGCGTGGAGCGCATCGAGCCCCTCTTTGCCAAAGTACTTCGAGCTGGTGAGCGCCCCACCAGCGTGGGCGGTGAGCTCGGGCAGCATACGGCCGGAGTTCCACTCGCCGTCGACGCTGCTGGCGTCGGTGAGAACGGCTAATCGGGATATTTTGTTTCCGAAGCCGAGGGTTACATAGCGGTAGTTATCGTGACCATCGCGATTGAGCCAGTTCGCGACCGCATCGACCTTGAAGTCTTGTGCGTCGGCCGGGCGATAGGTGGACCAGGCGACAGCGAGTGCGCAGGTTGCGGTCGCCGCAAGGGTGAGTCCGGCAACCGCGCGCAGCCGATAGCGATCGATAAGCTCCGCGGCAAGCAGTCCAACAAACGGCAGTGCGAGCAATGTAGCCCAATAGCTGAAGCGCTCCATGGTCAAAACGTCAAAAGCACGGCCGAGAAGCACCCTGCCTACAGGCGTTGTTCCGCCGAGACCAACGAGAAAAGCCAGCCAGAAACCGAGCAACAAAGGACGGAGACGAGCGACCACCGAGCCACGCACGAATATGAAGGGCAGCGCCAGAACCAAAAATCCATAGGGAACGACGAAGTAGTTCACGCCCCACTGCGGACTCAGGATGTAGTTGGCGCGGCTGGCGTGAGGGATCGGTGTCTGCGTGACCGGATAGTGGATGAGCGCGATCCAAAAGGGCAGAAGCACGAGGGCCACGGCCGCGCCGACCACCGCGGTCATGACTACGGTACGCATGACGAAAGCGCCGGTCGAAACTCGCTCGCCGCCCTGGCGATCGATAAGGACCAGCGCCAGCACGGGTATAGCAAAGAACATGGACCCGAAGAGCAATGTCGCGTGATGGGCGGCGGCAGCAGCGGTGAACAGCGCGGCGCCTTTCAGGAAGGAACGCCACTTCCCTTCCCTGATCCACTCAAACATGTACGGCAGAGCATTGAGGTAGAGAGGCGCCGCCGCAGTAGTCGACAACTGACCAGCGGAGTAGACGAGGAAGCTCTCGGACCCGAGAAAGACGCTGGCCAGTGCGGCCAGCGACGCAGCGCGTTGGTTGACCCACAGCAGAGCGAACCGGTAGACACCGAGGGCCAGAAGCAGAATTGCAGCGAACTGCACCGCCATATAGGCCAGATCCAGTCCGATCAGTCTGGATACCAGCGCGACCCACTGCTGCGGCAGAGGTGGATACGTGGTTTGTGAGAATCCCGCATACCACTTGGCGTTCCACGGATTAAACCAATGGTGCAGATAGTGAGACGCAAAAAAAATATGAAAATTCGTGTCGTACGACTTGAGGGGCAACCCCATGAGCAGGAGCGGCAGATGAACAGCAAAGACAGCCATGAGGATGAAGCTCATGGGGATGGGTCGATTCAATGGTGCTGCCGCTTCAAGCCTTTGCAACGGAATGCCTCAGGAATGAGCTTTGGATTCAGTTTGTGAGCCTCCTGGTTGCCTTCCAAACACCCGCCGGATCCCGAGCAGGGGCCAACGCTGCTGCAGCACGCAGCATCCAAAAGCCAGTATTCCGTGCGAACGACTGGTGACACCTTGATTGCTCGACCTGGCTGCCTTAGATTTGCAAGTGGTCTGCTGATTGTTGTCGCTTTCGCATGCCGCAACTTCGCGCAGACGTACAAAGTCGGCTCCGATGGGTCCAGCAAGACACAATCGACGCCCAATCAGCCGCAACAGTCGGGGCAGCAGCTCGGATGGGGATCGAATATTCAGAATGCGAGACTCGCAGGGGCTGCCGAAGCTGCTCTGAAGCGCGGCGATCATCAACAGGCCGTCGAATATGCGCAGCGCGCAGCCCAGGCTGCTCCTAATGATCCGCGCTTGTGGTTTTTGCTCGGCTACGCGGCGCGCCTCGACTCCAAACCCGGGCTCGCGGTCGATGCATACAACCACGGCCTCCGTCTGAGTCCTTCGTCGCTGGAAGGCCTCTCGGGTCTGGCCCAGACCTATGGCGAGATGGGGCGGACGAAGGAAGCGCAGGATCTACTGAAGACGGTGCTGGCCGCGGACCCGAAGCAGCCCGACGATGCGCTGCTGCTGGGCGATCTGCAGATGAGGTCAGGCGACTATCAGGACGCGCTCGACACTCTGGGCAAGACGGAACGAATGCAGCCGAGTGCCCGCGCCGAGTTGCTGATGGCGCTCTCGTACGAGCACACGAAGCAGATGGATTTGGTGCGGCGGTATCTGGACATGGCGAAGGCTCGCACCCCCAACAATCCGGACGTGGAGCGCTCGCTGGCCGGTTATTACCGCGAGACGGGCAACTATGGCGACGCGATAGCCGCGCTGAAAGCGATCCGGTCGCCGCGGCCGGATGTCAAAGCAGAGCTGGCGTACACCTATCAGCTGGACGGCAAGCAGGAGATTGCCGCAAAGCTGTACAGCGAAGTCGCCAATGCCATGCCGAAGGACCTAGGCCTGCAGCTTTCTGCGGCGCAGGCTGAAGTGGCTGTCGGCTCCATGCAGCATGCCAATGATTTTTTGGCGCGAGCGGCAGCGATCGATCCAAATCATTATCGTCTGCACGCCCTTCGTGGGGAGATTGCACGGATCGAGGAGCGCGACAGCGAAGCGGTGCAGGAATATCAGACGGCTCTGGCGCATCTGCCAGCGGACCCCGCGGAGGGTCCGCTGTACAGCATCCAGCTCCATATGGATCTGATGGGGCTGTATCAGAACCTCCATCAGTCCGGTGCTGCGCTCAAGGAGCTGGCCACGGCGCAGACGGCGATCAACGCGCTGGACGAGCATGGTTCGGACCGCGCACCTTTCCTGCGGCTGCGCGCGCTGATCAAGATGAATGCCGGGGACCTGGAAGGCGCGCGCACTGACATGACTGAGGCGCTGGCGCTCAACGCAACGGATCGCAACAGCCTGCAGCTGGATGGCGACCTGTTAATGAAGCTCGGCCGCACCGACGAAGCGATTGCGGTTTACAAGCAGATCCTGGCGATGGATCCGAATAGCCGGTTCGCGCTTACTTCGATGGGCTATGCGTCGCGCGCGGCGGGCCACGATCAGGACGCGGAGAAGTACTTCCAACGTTTAGCACAGGCTTATCCGATGCTGTATGTGCCGTGGCTCGCGCTGGGCGATCTGTACACGTCGCGTCGCGACTATGCGAAGGCGGAGAGCGCCTACAGCAAGGGATACTCGATGGCTCCAGGTAACGCGCTGATCGTGGCCGGAGGTATGAACGCCAATATCGAAGCGCACAAACTCGATGTTGCCGAAGTGTGGTTCCATCGAACCACGAAGGATATGCAGGACGAGCCTCAGGTATTGCGCGAGAAGGAAAGATACCTGAGTTTTCGCGGCGAGTATCAGCAATCGGCCGATATGGCGGCTCAGGCCATTCGCGTCCTGCCCAACGACAGAGATGTAGTGGTCTACCTTGGCTACGACCTTCTGTACCTGAACCAGTACGACGACCTGCTCAATCTAACTTCGAAATACAATCTGGTTCTGGCCAGGGAACCAGACATCCCGCTGCTTGCTGGATATGTGCACAAGCACAACGGCCAGCTGAGCGAGGCCCGGCAGGACTTTTCTGAGGCGCTCCAGCGCGATCCGGAAATCGTTACGGCCTACGTGAATCGTGGGTTTGTGTTGCACGATCTCCGCCAGCCACGGGATGCGGCGGGGGATTTTGAAGCTGCACTGAAGCGGGAGCCGAAGAACGGCGAAGCTCATCTTGGGCTCGCCTATACGAGCCTCGATCTGCGCAAACCGCAGATAGCTCTGCGCCAGGTGGCGCTTGCTGAAAGCAGCCTGGGCGACAGCCAGCCCGTCCACCTGATTCGCGCGACCGCTTACGGGCTGCAGGGTGCACTTGCGAAAGCGGCCAACGAATATCGCGCTGCGATCAAATTCACGCCAAATGACGGGTCGCTTTATCTCGCGCTGGGGGGGACATTATATGCGGAGCGCCAGTATCACGATGCCATCGACGATTTGAGTATCGCGCAAAAGCTGCAGCCGGACGATGACATGGTATACGCCTGGCTGGCTCGCGCGTGGTCACAACTGGATGATCAGCAGCAGACCATGCGCTACGTCCAACTCGCGGAGCAGCATGCTTTCCTTCGACATGCCGCTACTGCAACGACCCACTCGGATGGAGCGGAATTGTTTCTCTTCACCGGGGAGGCTCTGAGCCACCTTGGGGACCAGAACGCCGCGATGGATCGATATCGGAGAGCTCTAACCATGCCGCACAGCGACCGAGTCGGCGTGCGGCTGGCGATCGCGCAGACGATGGCGCAGAAAGATCGCACCGAAGATGCCAGCAGGCAAATCGCGCTGGCTCTGATGGAAGCGGAGTCAGGAGAGACGGTTCCGCCTACCGGGCAGCAGATGATTGAGGCCGCCGATCTGTTTCGGCAGATGCATGATTACCAATTATCCGAGACTTACCTCCAACGTGCCGAGGCAGCAGGCGCATCCGATACTGCTGTGCATGTAGGTTTGGCCAATACGTACCTCGCTTTGGGAGATACCGCCAGAGCCCAGGGCGAACTCGCGGCTGTGAGCAACTCACCGGACGATGAGCCGGACTATGAATATTTGCTGGCGGAAGCCAACGTCTATCGGCAGGAACACCAAAGCACCCAGGCATTGACGGCATTTGCCCAGGCGTCCGACGCCGCGGGAGAAGATCAAACAGCGGAACAGAATCTGCTTCAGGCGGGAGGCGATGAGGGGTTCCGGGTCAATCGCCGGTTCAGCGTGCTGTCTGATGTTTCGGTAGATCCGATCTTCGAAGACACTACCGTCTATATTCTCGACTCGAAGCTGGACGCTGGCTTTCCGGTGCCGCCAACGGATACTTCCCTTCTGCCTCCGCCGCGATCTTCGCTGGAAACCCAATGGACCAGCGCCTTCCATCTGCATCTGAACTATCTTCCGGCGGCCAGTGGCTTTTTCGAATTACGGAATGCGCGCGGCGATATTTCGGTGCCAGCTACGAATTCTGTTGTCAGCCGGAATACAACCGATTACTCGTTCAATTTTGGAGTCAATCCCACGATTCATTTGGGCACGAACGTCATCACCTTCAACAGCGGCGTTCAGGCTACGACGCGACGCGATTCTGAGTCCCCCTTACAGTTGAACCAGAATCTCTTTCGCGAATTTACCTACGTGTCGACCAGTTCGTTCTTCAATGTTCTGTCGATGGATGGGTACGTCCTCCGGGAGACCGGTCCATTCACCGAAAGCAACCTGCATTCCGACGCCTTCGCAGCCGCCGTCGATTTCCGGGTGGGCGCGCCGTGGGGGAAGACGGCACTGATCACCGGATGGGGAGAGAACGATCAGACTTTCACGCCGGTCGCCACCGAGGACTACTACACCTCCTCCTATATCGGTTTGGAGCGCCGCTTCGGCGATCACTTCGACGCTAAGGCCATTGCTGAAGATCTGCGGGCGTGGCGGAAGGTGGGAACGCGCTCCGGGATCGCGCAGGACCTTCGCCCCGCCGGCACCGTGCAATACCGGCCCGCGCGGCGGTGGAATATTCAGGCGTCGGCTGCTTACTCCGACAATCGAAGCTTTCACATTTACGACGCGGTCCAGAGCAGTTTTTCCGTTTCCTATGGAATGCCTTACCACCGAGAATTCAAGGATGAAACCGGAGATGTTGTCCTGCAGTATCCAATCCGCTTTTCAGCCGGAGTGCAACAGGAGACCTTCTTCAATTTCACAGGTGGGCAGAATCAGCAGTTCAGACCGTATTTCAGCATCACCCTATTCTGAAGGCGGAGTTTGATGAAGATTTGTCTTGTTGCGACTTTTCCTCCCAGCGGACGCCAGCTGAATGAGTACGCGTTCCACATTGCAAGGGAGCTCAAGCGCCATCCCGATGTCGAACTGACGATTCTCGCGGATGAGTTGACTAACTATGACTTTGCGACGGACGAGAAAGGCAACTCCCTCAATGCGCCGCAGCAATCGGAATTGCCTGGATTTAATGTAGTTCGTTGCTGGGATTTCAATAGCCTGAGAACTCCACTCCGGCTCATCAATGTCATTCGGCGCATCAAGCCTGACATTGTGTGGTTCAATCTGGTTTTCTCCAGCTTCGCTACTCCTGATAAACCGGTAGCTGCAATGGCCGGGCTGTCTGCTCCGGCGCTGGCCAAAGCCTGCGGCTATTTCACGCACGTCACGCTGCACCACGTTCTGGAGCACGTGGACTTTGTAGCAGCAGGGGTTCGGCGAGAGCGCCTTTTCCGCATGGGCACAGACATTGCAACGCGCGCGCTGCTCAGAGCCGACTCCGTCTCAGTGCTGCTTCCCGGCTATCAACGAACGCTGATCTCGAAATATGCGGCGAAGAATGTGCTGCTGGGCACGCACGGCACTTTTGCAGCGAGCCCGACGCCCCCGGATTTCACAAAGCGGGGTAACCCGGAGCTTCGCATTCTGGCCATTGGACACTGGGGAACCTATAAGCGCCTCGAGACACTGATGAAGGCGTTTCCAATGATCCTGAAGAAGGTTCCGCACGCGAAGTTAGTCGTGGCAGGCGCAAATCACCATACACGCGCCGGGTATTGGGAGTCGATACGGGCAGCGCAGCCGGATAACTTACCCATTGAGTTTCGCGGATACGTGCCCGAGGAAGCTATTCCCGATCTGTATCAATCTACTTCGGTGCTGGTGATGCCCTACGATTCGGCGACCGGCTCCAGCGGACCCGCGCATCAGGCATGCGAGTACGGTGTACCCATCGTTTGCGCCGATATTCCCGATTTGCGGGAAATGGCGGCCGACGAGGACATGGCGGTCAGCTTCTACGGAACCGGCGATGCTGAGGATCTGGCCGAGCAGTTGATTACGATTCTGAATTCGTCCGAACTGCAACGCCGGATGGCGGAACATAACTACAACGCGGGCGTGCGAATGACGATGAGCTTCGTAATTCGTAACTACCTTCGCTGGTTTGAACTCCACAGGCGCAAAAAGGCTATTCGCAACGGAGAAGCATTTGCAGCAGTTGACCCCGTAGCCGTGCAGATTACGCCGTCGCATACAGACAGTATTCCGCCTGACCGGCCGTCGGGTTCTTTTCAGAACGGCGAAGACAAGGAGGACCTTCGGGGGCAGGTCGAGTTGACTGCTGAGGGTGACTGCATCGCCGAGTTGGGTAATGCGTCGATTTGGGATTCGCCGCATGGAGCGCGGAATGGAGCTATGGTTGATTGCTATCCTTCCGAACCGACGTTCGAAGGGGAATGCTGAGCCGATCCGGGCCTCCATGATCGATCCATCATCTCTGCCTTGACCCCAAAAGGAGAAGTTCTTGAAGCATCGAACCACTCGCCGTTCGAGCCCTTTCATCTCTTCGCTCGTGCTGATGAAGGCTCGTCTGCTGTCTTTGGCGATCTGATGTGGAACCTTACCAGATTCCCTTGTTGCTACCGGTGATCTTCTGGCCGACAGCGGCTGCAGTGGCAAGCCAGGGAAGTAATCCGAGGCGAACGGTGCTCTCGAGTTCTCTTCTGCGCAAAAGCGCGGTGAGCTGCGTGCGGTAAAGGCCGGCGGACTGCGGCAGGATTGGAACACGCAGGAATTCTCGAGCGAAGCAGACCTTGTCGCCGCCGAAACGCGCGGTGGCTCGGACGGATCGCGGCAGGTCGAGACCAGAGCCGCGGTATTGGTTCACGTAGTCGGACACGATGACGAGATAGGTCGCCATCCCTTCCCAGATACCGGCTGCGGTCGCCGCACGTTCGAGGTCGTCGTAGTCGACGGCACCACTTTCAACCAGAACGGCGCTGTCGACGATGTCGCAGAGACGGAAGTAGAAGTGGCGATACATGCGCTGCAGCGCGGAAATCATCAGGCGGTCGGAGATCGCCGGGACGCGGAACGTACGGCCTTCGACCCGAATCTGCCGCGCCCGGCGAGCCACGGACGATGCGAGGACGGTTTGCTCGCCCGCTTGACCGAGGCGGCCAACGTGAATCTCGACTGCTTCAGGAAGCTCGGGGATGAGGAAATTCCACTTGCGCGCCAGCCGGTCGCCCCAGCTTCGCGGAGCAAGGCTCGCGCTGAACCGGCGCTTCATGAGCTCGAGCACGGTCTCGGGAGTCGCGGTCGAGTACAGATCCAGATCGCTACCCAGATCGGGCCAGTGATCCAACGACTTGATCACCATGACGTCGTGGCCCTCCTGCTCAAATGCGGCGCAGACGGCGTGCAGGTGGGGCAAGGCATTCTGAATGCGGGCGCGCTCAGCAGTCACCGCCTCTGCCGCCCACACCGCGCGAGTTTCGTTCCCAGCCCTCTCGACGAGGCTGCGGAAGTTCTCCATGCCGCGCACGATGACGTGGTTGGAACTGGCGAGCGCGGCCAGTTCGTCGAAATCTTCGCCGCTGATGTTGGTGAGTTGCGAATCCAGAATATTCGTTCTGCGCTCGGGCGCCTGCCGGGTGGCATCAACGGAGAGCAACAGGTGCGAGAGAAGAAGCATGGACTTCTTCGACGGAGTGTTTGCTCTAGGCATGAAGGCAGGAATCCCTGGGTCGAGTTCTAATGTTGCGGTTGAGGCGTCGCCGTTGAAGAATCCGGTGCTGATTCGGCGGGCGCGGGCGACTGCGCTGGTTTCGGCGTAGCCACAGGCGTGCCGTCGCGATGCCGCAGCTGGATTGGGCCGGTCTGCCGGCGACGCGCTTCACGCTCCTGCTCCAGCTTGTTCTCGGTTTCCTGATCATTTTTGGTAGCGACTGTGCCCAGCGGGTTCCCCTCCGCGTCGTGCCGGGTCGCTAATCCAACCGGAGCGCCGGCATCGTCGGCTTTCTGCGCCTTCGCGTAAAAGAATTCAGCCGTTTCGATGTCGCCATCGTGCTCCGCAACATAGCCGGCGTTATTGAGGGAGAAAGCGCTATACGGATTCAGCGTATACGCCTGGATGAAGTCCTGGCGAGCCGTGTTCCAGTCGTTGCGATTGATGGCGGCCACTCCGCGCGACGCGAGCAATGAGGATTTTGCCTGACTGTTGTTGAGATCCTGAATGCGCTGTTCGAGGCGCTGGGCGTTGGCAGCGGCCATCTGGCTTACGGGCCGACCACGCCATGCGCCGGTGAGGGTGACAACCGCCGGTTCGGTTGAGCGTGAAGAGGCAGCTGCGTCGTAGTAGCGAAGGGCCTGGTCGTAATCGCCGATGGCTTCGCTGGCAACACCCAGGTTATTCAATGTGAAGGTATTCCGAGGATCCAGTTTCAATGCCGTCTGGAGCAGTGTTTCCGCTTCGAGGCCTCGATTCTGAGACAGCAGAGTCATTGCGTCGAAGTTCATGCGGTTGACGCGCATGGGCACGTCTTTGAGGCTGTCGAGCGCGTAGCTCATGCGCTTGCCCTGCAAGTCCTGTTCGTTGCTTTGGTCGATGAAGGCGTCGGTGCCCTGCTCTGACGCGAGCTTATAGAACCGCTGAGCGCGGTCAAGCTGGCCCTGCAACTCGGCGATGTAGCCAAGATTGTTCAGGGTGAACGGGTCGGAGGGGTCGTAGAGATAGGCCTTGTAAAAAAGCGTTTCGGCGGTTTCATATCGCTGCTTGCGCACGGCGGCCACACCATCGCGATTGAGTCGCTGCACCGGCGTTAGCTGGCTGCGCCTGGGAATACTGATTTTGATGTCCTTCTGCGCCTGCGACTGCAGCGCACCGATCAGGAATACCGCTGCTATCGGGACGAGCCGTACAAGCTGTTTGCGGACCATGCGCATTCTTCCACCCTGCCTGAACCCGGGACCTTTCGGCCAGGCCATTTGAAACATATGAGTTGGATGCGGAAGAGCCGCCTGTGTTTGCCGGGATGAACGCGGAACCCCGCGAAACGGGGTGGTTCCTGGCCAACCACCGCCCATCGCCAGCCATCCAACTACCGCTGCAATTTTTTTAGACCCTGGAGTCCACTGCAATGCGTCGTTCTCTGATCCCCGTCGTGCTCGGTCTGGCGTTGGTTACGCCGTGGTCGTTTGCCAACTCGGATCCCGGAGGGCCTGGCACGCCGCCCGCGCCGAACGCAGCCGCAGCGGCCACGACCGACGCGGTCACAACCGACGCGGATTTGAGCCCCACGACAGGAACCACTGCGAGCTTTTTGCCTCCCCTTCCCTCGCTGCCGCACGGCAAGACCACCGTCATTGGCGGAGTGATTCGCCGTATCGACCCGGTCAGCGATCAGATGACGCTGAAAGTGTACGGTGGCGGAAAGCCGATGAAGATTCTGTTCGACGAGCGCACCCAGCTCTATCGCGACGGAGTGCGAACGCCGCTGGACGATATGCGTGCCGAGGATCATGCTTCTGTTGAAACGACCCTGGACGGAGACGATGTTTTCGCAGTCAGCGTACACATGCTGTCGCGGTCTCCGCAGGGCGAATGCGAGGGCCAGGTGTTGGCCTTCGATCCGCGCAACGGCGAAGTGACGCTGCGCAATACGCTTTCGGGGGAGCCGATCAAGCTGCGCGTTGAGGCGCGGACGACGATCGCGCGGATGGGCCAACCTGCCTTTGCCTCCTCGGTGACCGGCACATCGGATCTGATGCGAGGCGCCTTGATCTCGGTGAAGTTCGAAGCGGACAACGCCGGCGCAGGCGTCGCCGATGCGATTTCGATCCTCGCCACTCCGGGATCGGGTTTCTATTTCAGCGGCAACGTCACGTTTCTTGACATGCATGCTGGCCTGATTGCGATAACGGATCCGCGCGACGAGAGAAGCTACACCATTGCCTTCGATCCAGCGCGATTCCCCGCGAGCCGGGACCTGCACGAGGGCGAGCGCGTGAGCGTGACGGCGAGCTTCGATGGCAAGCAGTACGTCGCCAGCAAGCTAAGCGTCTACTGAGCTGCATGTGGCGTGAGGCCTGCCGAGGCTGTCAGCTTCCGTCGGGATATCCACCACGACGCAACACCATAGGATAATGCGGCAGGGTTTCGGGTTTGCGCACTTGAGCGCGCCACCCTTCGGGGTACGGCTCCAATCCTCGAAAGAGCGGCGAATGCTCGGCTGTGCCGTCGGACGCTAACTCTGCTCCAGAGATGTTAATGAAGGCGCTGCAAAAGAGGGACAACCCGGGATGGGCACGGAGATTTTCGGCCGGAAACAGCGACGCCGCCCGAAGGCGGCGTCTGATACTACTCGTTACCGGATCGAATCAAAGGGTGGATTCGATCTCGAATCCCCACGCTTCCAGCAGCGACTCAGGGATGTACTTCGAGTTGCGGTTGCGGCGAGCCCACTCGCGCAAACGGGTGGAACGGACATACTGATCCGGAGTGAGCTTAAACTCCTTGACGACCTGCTCAAAGGAGGTCACGGTGGGCACTACCGGTCCGATCGGCTCCGGCTTGCCCCAGTTTGGATTACCACGACGCTTTGCCATGTATGATTTACCCTCTGCCATTGAAAGTGACGTACCAGAAAATCCGGAGGCCCGTATAGACCTGCTCGGGAAGTCACAAAACTTTACTATTATAAGTATTTTTTCTATGGAAATCAAGAGAAAAATGCCCAATTGCGAGAGCGTACCCCAAAACTAAACACATCTGCAATCAATTAGATGTCAAAAAGGGTGAAAGGGGTTCACAGCGGTGACGGAGGTCATGCGAGGCACATCCGGAGGGCTTCAGCAGGGTTGACAAGCCCGCCGTAATCGCTCAGGTACTCTCTTGAAAGTGATCGGAGGATCGGGCTTTGTTCACAAATTCTGAGCGGCTCCGGCCAGCCATTGCGTCTGGCGGCGCGCCCGTTTCTGGGCGCCTTTATGCTGGCCCACGGCTGGGGAGCTTTCAGCCCGGCAGGCTCTCGAGGAGTTCGGCGGCTGTCACCACAATCCCTCGCCGCGGAAAGAATTTTTCAAGCAGAGTGGAGTGCACCTCTGCATCCTGGTCGGCGCAGCAGTCCGCGATCACGATGACCCGATAGTCGGCGTCGACGGCATCGAGCAAGGTGGAGAGAACCACGCCGCTGGTCGCGATGCCGAACATCACCAGCGTATCGATCTCTTTGGCGCGCAGGATCATGTCGAGGTCGGTTCCGGTGAAGGCGCTGATGCGGTGCTTGGTGATGACGATGTCGTCGCCCTCGGGTCCGAGCGCTGGATGAATCTTGCCGGCTTCACCCTGGAAGAGCTGTTGCCGTTCCGGCGAATTCTTGACCGCCACGAAGAGCGCATTGCGTGAGCTGACCTCGGGCAAGCCTGGGCGAAAGCCGACCTGGATGTGGATGACGGTCACGCCGCGCTTACGGCAGCGACGAAGGACCTCAGCGGCACGCGAGGTGAACGCATCCTGATCGCCCACGTAAATGGATACGATCGCCGACTGCATATCCATGCTGAGAACGGCGGTGCGTGCCGGATCGAGCGCTGGTTGGATGGGCATAGGACCTCAGCTCACTTATCCAGCGAGAATTGATATTCGACGATCGTCTTAAGCTGATCGTAGGAAACCGCCATCATGGGCACGGTGCGGCCATCGATAAAGAGCATCGGCGTCTCGTTGACGTTGAGTTCCTGCCCAAGATGCATAGAGGCGTCGACCGCGCTTTTGCCGGCTGGCGAATCGGCGCAGGCCGCGATCTTGTCCGGGGCGGCGCCAGCCGCGGTCGCTGCATTGCGCAAAGCCTGGTCTGCGCCCTGGCCGGCGAGGTCGTTCTGCGCGCCGAAGACCGAGCTGGCGTATTTGAAGAAGGCGTCGCTGCCGCCCTGTTGCGCCACGCAAGCACCCCACACCGCGGCCTTGTACGCGGTGGGGTGGATATTCACGAGCGGGAAGTTCTCGAAGACAAAGTGGGCCTGAGGAAAGTCCTGCACAAGCTTCTCGGCGATGGCCTGCGCATCTTTGCAGTGAGGACACTGGAAGTCAGCGAACTCCACCAGCTCAAACTGCTTCGCCGAGGCACCGCGCGAGGGTCCATCGGCGCGCTGCTGCAGGAGCCGGTAGTTGTTTTCGTAAGGGTGGGGTCCAAAGTCGAGGACGGCTTCCTGCGCGATGAGATGTTTGCCGTCGGGCGTAACGAAAAAGATCAGATTGGCGATCTGTTGCGGAGTCTGTTTCTCGGCAACCAGAACCGTCACTTTGCTGACGCCTGGCGCGGCGGTTTTCTGAACGCTGTACACCTCCCAGACGCGATTGTGGTCGTAGCCCCAGGAAGTCTTGAGGAAGGCTTCGACGTCGGTCCTGCTCGGAGAAGCAGCGTCGAAATTTGCGTCGCTGACTGGGGGAAATTGCGGCTCGGCCGGAGCGGCCTGCGGTGCGGGAGCGGCCGGCGCCTCCTGCGGCGTGGGAGCCGAGGGCGCCTCCTGCGGTGTGGGAGCGGAGGGGGTCTCCGACTGCGCGAAACACAGGGTTGAAGCAAATAGAAGCGCAACGGATGCGCTGGAAGCTAAGCGAAGCATTAGAATCCTTTCGACGTAATTCTTAAACCTGTACCTTAGCTGCGATGGGGAACCGTCGGCCCATCCCGAAGGCTTTTGGCGTGACTTTGAGTACGAGCGCGGCCTGCTGCCGTTTGTACTCGCTGCGCTCCACCATTTTGACGACGGCGCGCACTGTTTCCAGATCGAGCCCCCGCTCGGCGGCGATCTTCTCCGGCGTCTCGTAATGTTCGACGTACGCTTCAAGGATTGGGTCGAGAATGTCGTACGGAAGCAGCGAGTCGGTGTCCTTTTGTCCTGGCCGCAGCTCGGCAGACGGCGGCTTCTCGATGATCGTGCGGGGGATCACTTCCCTTTCTCGATTAATGCAACGGCACAAATCGTAAACCCGCGTCTTGAAGACGTCGCCAATCACCGCAAGGGCACCCACCATGTCTCCGTAAAGAGTGCAGTAGCCGGTGGACATTTCGCTTTTGTTGCCGGTGGTAAGAACCAGCGCGCTGAACTTGTTCGAGAAGGCCATGAGGAGTGCGCCGCGGATACGCGACTGAATGTTTTCCTCGGTGATATCCGGCTGACGGCCCGCAAAGACCGGGGCCAGGGCGTGGTTGAATCCGCTGAAGATTTCGTCGATGGACATCACTTCGTAGCGAATGCCAAGGTTTTCCGCGAGCTGGCGGCTGTCGTCAATCGATCCCTGCGACGAATACGGACTCGGCATACCCAGCGTCGTAACGTTCTCTGCTCCCAGGGCGCGCACGGCAATCGTCGCGACCAGAGCCGAGTCGATGCCGCCGCTGAGCGCCACGACGACCTTCGAGAATCCGCACTTGCGCACATAGTCGCGCGTGCCCAGCGTCAGCGCCTCCAGCATAGCCTCGTCTTCATCGCCTGGCTGTTCCCGCATGTCGCCGGTGAGTGTGTCCAGGTCGGCGAAGATCAGGTCTTCCTCAAAACTTTTACCCTGCGCGATCACCTCACCGCTGGGCGCGATCACCAGGCTTGATCCATCGAACACCAGGCTGTCGTCGCCGCCGACCTGGTTGACCATAACAACCGGCGCGCGGTGGCGTCTGGCGATGGCAGCCAGCATTTCCCGGCGCAGCGCGCGCTTGCGCACCATGGATCGTCGTGCTGGCCATCATCGGCATCGTTTACGGCGCGGCGGTCGCCATGGTGCAGCCCAACATGA
>PLKY01000200.1 GCA_003140785.1 Acidobacteriaceae bacterium
CCGCGCCAAGACCCGCCCGGAAACCGACGATGTTGCCGAACTGGCGCGGGTGCTGCCCGCTGATGGTTTGAGTGCCGAGCAGCGCGCCGCAGCAGCACAACATCACGCGCACGTGCTCTCTTGCGTCGATCAGTTACCCACAAAGGAACGCGAAGTGATGGTTCTCTCGGCGTTCGAGGAGTTGACCAGCGTGGAGATTGCTTCGGTTCTTGGAATTACGGAATCCAGCGTTCGTTCCCGGTTGTTTCGTGCGCGCAACCTGATGGCCGACCTGCTGCAACACTCGAGGAATCTCCGATGAATTCGCATTCTCAAAATACCTTTGATTCGAAGACAGGTGCCGCATTTCGAACTGGAGCAGGAGAAGCTGAAACAACGCTGCATCTGATTGCCGGTCTGCCTGCGCCGCTGGGACTGGAAGATCGCGTGAAAGCTGCTCTTCATCAGGCCCCGCGCAGCGCCAGCCTTTTGCATTGGCCGGCTTGGCCGCGTTCGGGTTGGATGCAGAGCACCTGGGCGCGTACCGTTGCTGCCGCGGCGATTGTGTTTGTGGTGGCAGGCGGCGGCTGGGAAGTTTACTCGAGGGTTCAGTCGGCGGAGCCGCCCAACGCGATAGCCCTTCCCCCGGTGGCTGCGCATGGAGGGTTCTCGAGCGCGAATGCGATTCGGACTCCGAGAACGCTGGACGGAACCGTACTGACGCATCCGCTGGCTACGACGGCGAGGCCCGATGCTATCTCGGAGAAGAAACAAGCGGACCGAGCGAAGAAGCCAGTCAAGAATGGCAACCCGGAAGCGACGAAACCAGTCGCACCGTGAGCCAATGTGCGGCCGGTGTGAGTGTGGCGCCGCTTACTCTTTTGCGAAGGCACGGATGAGCAGGCCCAAAAGCGAAAGCACTGCCGCTCCCCAGAACGCTGGAACCCACCCGTACACGGTGAAGCCGCCCACGAGGTGCGACGCGAACAGGATCATGGCCGCGTTGATCACGAGCAGAAACACGCCGAATGTGAGGATGGCGAGCGGGAAGGTGATGAGTTTCAGAAGGAATCCCAAAGTGGCGTTGAGGAAGCCGATGACCAGTGCCGCTATCAAAGCGGCCGACAATCCGGTGACGAAAAAGCCCGGAACAATGCGCGATACGAGCAGCAGTGCGATTGCGCTGAGAAGCCAGTGAATCAGCAATCGAAACATGAGTGCTTCGCCTTTCTGTGCGCCTGCAAGTAAAAACCCTGATTGTAACGGTATAGCATGGCGATGAGGAGAGACGGCAATCGATTTCTCGTGTTGCCGTGACCTTTTCGATGCGCACCGGGTCAAAAGACGCAGGAAACCGAGCGGACTCCGTCACAAACCATCAATCGGGAAAGGATTCATGCTGGCTCGAGCCATTGTTTGCTGTGTCGCGATCGGGTCGATTTCGCTTTCGGCCCTGGCGCAACCTGCGCGGCAAGTTCCGCAACCGGCGACGCCGGCGGCGAATCCTCCTCTGCCCGATATTCGCCAGCTGATGCAGGAAGTACAAAACCACCAGCGGCAACTCGATAAAGTTCGCGAATCCTATACCTACACTTCGATGCAGACTACGCAGGATATCGACGCCAACGGGCAGGTGAAGAAGACGGAGACGGAGGAGAACGAAGACTTCTTCGTCAACAGCCACGTCATTGAGCGCACCGTGAAGAAGGACGGCCAGCCGTTGAGCGATCACGACCAGCAGAAAGAGACGGAGCGTGTAACGAAGCTGGTGGAGAAGGCGGAGAAGACACCGCCGGGACAGCCGCTTGAAGGGCCAACCATCAGCGTCAGCCGTGTGCTGGAGATTATGGATGTGCGCAATGAGCGGCGGGTGAACTTTCGCGGGCGCCCGGCCATTGTCTTCGATTTTGTGGGCCGCAAGGACGCCAAAACGCACGGTCTGGCGGAAGATGCCTCAAAGAAACTGCAAGGGACGATTTGGATCGACGAGGTCGATCACCAGGTGGCGCACCTCGAGGTAAGCTTCATCGACAACTTCCATGTCATAGGCGGGCTGCTTGCGAATATCCAGAAGGGCTCGAATTTTCATTTTGACCAGGAGTTGGTGAATCACCCCAGCGACGAAGACCTGNNTCTGCGAGCCACTCATCGCCGGAGGCCCAGGTGAATGGCGAGCTCTGGCTGCCCACGGGCGGCGAAGGGACCATGCAGGCGCGCGTGCTCTTGCTGAAGAATCTGCGCCAGCACTTTATCGAGCGGGACTACGACTACAAGCGGTTCATAGTGGAGACGCAGCAGGCGAAGGACGCGCAGGTGGCGCCGGGGAAGATGCCGTGAGCGCGACTGCGAAGCATTAGCCGCGATAAGGTGAAGGCATGTTTGCGCGCAGGCTTTCGGTGAAGAGGGTTGATGCGGCGGGCGAGCGGCATCCGTGCCCGTTGGGCTGGATCGACAACTTTGCGATGCGCAACTTTACCAACGACGCGATTTTCGACGATACGCTGCCGGCGGGCGATGGGTTGCTGGAGGCTGGCCACCGCGTGCCGCTCGACCGGTTGCAGCCCGCGATGGAGGATTGGTTTCGGCGTAAAGGCTATTTGAAAACGGGGGAGCGGCTGGAAGTTGCCGAGCNNCGCAGGCTGACCGGCACGAAGAATTGTGCTGACAGCCCTGCGGAGGAAGACTACGGTGTCTTCAGCTTGATCCAAGCGAAAGCCAAATGACAGGCCGCGTTTCGATAGAGCATACGAGCATAGATCTGTCGTTTCAGGCGCAAGCTGTGGTCGGCGCGGGCCGCGGCGCGCTGGTTGAGGCCATGTTTGGAGCGGGCTGGCTCGGGTGGGGCCTGG
>PLKY01000414.1:0-162 GCA_003140785.1 Acidobacteriaceae bacterium
TGCCCGTGCCGCTTTCGCCTTGGATCAGGACAGTCGATCGGCTGGGAGCAACCTGTGCAATCAGGTCGAAGACCCGCAGCATTATTTCGCTTTTGCCTACGATGTTCGAAAAACTGTAGCGCTGCTTGAGCGTGCGCTTCAGCTGCAGGTTCTCTTCTTCGG
>PLKY01000414.1:207-3993 GCA_003140785.1 Acidobacteriaceae bacterium
GGTCGAGCAGCACGAGATCGAAGTTTTCGACCTCCAGAATGCGCAGTCCCTGCTCGCCGTCCATCGCCGTGCGCACCCCGTATCCCTCCAGCGTGAGCAGCACCTCGAGAGATTCGCGAATGCCTGCTTCATCGTCGATCACGAGGATGCTCGCGGTGTTCGCGAGTGCGGACAACGCCGAAGCGGAAGCAGAGAAATTCAACGGCTGTTCGACCTCAGACATTTACGGTCTTCCTTAAGAGGGGGAACTCAAGATGAAAAGTTGTCCCGGCGCCGACCGCGCTCTCCACGTGAATCTTTCCGGCGTGCTCCTGGATGATGCCGTAGGAAACCGACAGACCGAGACCCGTCCCACGCCGTTCCCCCGGCTTGGGCATAGTCTTGGTGGTAAAAAATGGATCGTAAATGCGTTTGAGATTCTCCGGCGCGATTCCGGAACCCGAATCGGCGACGATCGCTTCTACGTGTCCATTCGCGAGTGTGGCCACGCGCAACCGGCCGCCTCCCGGCATGGCTTCCTTTGCATTCAGCAGCAAGTTCAGGAAGACCTGTTGCAGCTTTCCGGGATTGCCGTGGATTGCCGGCAGTTGCTCCGCCAGTTCGACGTCCAGCTCGACCTGGGCGGTCTTGAATTGATGCTCAAGCAGCGAAAGCGTATCGCGAATCACCTGGTTCAAATTTGTCTCGCGGAATTCCGTGGTCGAAGTGCGTGAAAAATTCAGCAGGCCATTAGCAATTTCGGAGGCGCGAAAGCTCTGCTGCGTGATTTTTTCGAGCACCGGACCGAGCCGTGCATCGCCGCGCATCTGTTTCGAAAGCAGTTGCGAATAAGACGAGATTACGGCTAAGGGCGTGTTGATTTCGTGCGCCACACCAGCTGCCAGTAAGCCAATCGAACTCAACTTGTCGGCCTGTGCAAGCTGCGTCTCGAGCGATACCCGTTCCGTGATGTCATCTACAAGGACGATGCGTCCCACAACGACGAATTCGCGCGACATCAGCGGTGCGATGGCAATATTTGCCATTCGCTGCTCACCGGCACGCGTGGTGAGCGGGAACTTGTAGAGATGATGCACGCCTGATTCATTACGCGCCCGATTCAAAGCCTCGACAAACTCCGCGGGGAATACGGAGCTAAGCGCCTGACCGATTGCCTCGGCCCTGCTGAATGCATACATCGCCTCCATCTGCGCGTTCCAGCTCTCGATCCGGTCGTCCAGGTCGAGCGCAAGAATGCCGACGTTGATCGATTCGACGATGTTTTCGTTGAATTCCTTCAGCCGCTCGAACTCGCTGATCTTCTCGCCGAGCTGCGCATACAGGCTGGCGTTCTGCAACGCAATGCCGATGTAGCTGGCTAGCGATTCGAGCAACTCCACATCCTCGCTCGAAAGAAAGTCGCCGCCGACCGTGCGCCCTAACCCGATCACCGCGATGGTGCGCGTCGCTGCGCCGTCCTGCACCCGGCAGGGCAGATAGTAGTTCAGGTCGAGCAGCGCGGCGGTCTCGCGCTGGCTCTCAGGCAAGTGCAGCGCCTGTTGCGCATTTTCGAGGAAGATATGCGAGTGATCGCTGGCCTTGTCGAAATCCAGAAAGCTAAGGTCCAGCAGGCCGGATTGACGAGGATTCGGTGCAGCGCGCACCTCGGCCGGTAATCCGTGGCACGCTGCGAGCCGTAACGTTCCCGGTCCTTCGGTCAGAAACACCGCAACGCGCGAAACCTGCAAGGTCGACGGAAGCCGCTCCACAATCGATTCGAGCAACGCGCGCAAATCGGTTTCCGAACTGAGTCCTCGCCCGAATTCGACAAGCGCCTTGCGGTAGTCGTAACGCTGGCGGTCAAAAGCGCGGTCCACCCATTCTTGAATCCGCCGTTTCAGCGGATCGAAGACCGCAGCGGTCACCAGGATCGCAACCACCAAAGCCCACTCGCGCATCGTCTCCGGCAAACGCTGGTGAACCACGTCCGCGATAATCGCAATTACCCCAAAATATCCGCCGAGAATAAGACCTGTCGCCAGTGTGTACGCTACGCCGCGCTTGAAGATGAGGTCCGTATCCATCAGCCGGTAGCGCACGATGGCCCATGCGAACGTCAGCGGCAGAAAGACCAGCGACAAGCCAGCCAGTTTGGTCAGCAGGCTGGGCATCCGCAAATCCAGCAGGAACGGAATCGCGTAGAGCAGCGTGAATGGCAGAACCGCNNGCAACGGCGTATTGGCACGCAGGTAGCTGTTCAGGAAAAGGATCGACGCCAAAACATAATAGGCCGCATCGTACCCCGTCCCTGTCTGATCGAGCCGGTGCTTCAGCAGCCCCGTCGCTTCCCAGCGGTTAATGGCCATTAGCCACAGACCCAAAAGAGCAATTCCCGGCGCGTAGACCAGGGGCATCAGTAGGCGGCGCCGGATATTCTTGAGACGCTCCTCTGGGAAGCTCAGCGCGAAGTGCAGAAAGAGCGCAGGCTGCAGCGACTCTGCGATCACGTTGCACCAGAAGACGGTCTGGTCGAGCCAATCCCATTCACCCGTATATTTCAAGTCATTCAACGCGAACGAGACGAGACAGAAAAGATAAAAGTGGGTGGCGCGGGGCGCAGTCCATCGCCGGAACAAGACGTAAACACCGATGGCCAGGTAGATGAGGCCAATCAGGCGCGATGCCTGCTGCAGGCTGCGATCAGGCGGCTCAGGAATGACGACGACGGGAGAATCAAGCTGGATCCCGTCGCGGGTAATCGAATATTCAGCCTTGGTGTAGACATCGTTCCGATACAACTCTCGCTCAAAATCCGAGAGATGCACCACTGGAACTTGGTTCACGGCCGTGAGCAGGTCGCCAACGTGGATTCCGGCTCGCTGGCCTGGGCTATCTGGCAGAACCTTTTCCGCCTCCAACCCTGCGCCAGACTTCGCTTCAGTCCACCAAACTCCGTCGTCTGGTTGTTGGAATTGTCTTTCCTGCCTCAGATTCAACACGGCAAGCAACACCAGACCGACCGTAGCCACGGCCAGCAGTGTCGCCTGCAGACGGTTGAAGAGATTCGTCTCCACTTCAGGAGCACCTTAGATCAAAGAGAGAAGATGCACGTCAGTTGCCATGAGGAGATGGTTCCACTGTCAATTCAAGCCTACCTTTAACCGACTGAGAAGATGCAACATATGGACGCATTCTGTGACGAATGGTCAACCCGTAAGACAGTCATTGGANNACCTACCAGAAACAGTAAGGATGCTTGAGATGGAATTTTGAGCAGCAAGCCTCAATTTGAGGCGCTCTCCACGGGCTTCAGACTGCGCTTCCGAGACGGGTCAAGCCGTATCTGGCTTTGTGGTGGGGCCTGTCCTTTGGCCGTAGGTCGCGTTCGGTCCGTGCTTCCGTAGGTAGTGATGCTCGCTGACATGCGCGGGAATCTCCTTGGCGGAGTGGCTCAGCAGCACTGTTCGGAACGCCAGCCGGGCGATGTACTCCAGGACATCGGCGTGTTCCACTGCCTCGGCGGGCGTCTTGCCCCAGGCGAACGGGGCGTGGCCGGCAACGAGCACGCCGGGCACAGCGACAGGGTCGAGATTCCCCNNCCCGAAAACGGCGAACAATCACGGCGCCTGTGTTGCGCACGTAGCCACCAGAAACCTCATCGGCAGTCAGCGGTTCGGTAACCGGCACGGGGCCATGAAAGTAGTCCGCGTGCGTCGTCCCGAAGCAGGGAATCGGACGGCAAGCCTGCGCCCAGGAGGTAGCAAACTCCGAATGCGTATGCACGATGCCGCCCAGCTGCGGGAATTC
>PLKY01000002.1 GCA_003140785.1 Acidobacteriaceae bacterium
CAGAGATTGGCCAGTTAAACCCTCCAACCGTCAATAACGAATCAGTACACAGCTCGAGACGCTGACTCGTCCGCTTTCAGGCCGCAACTCCCGCCGACAAGAAACAGGCAAATCATCGCCGGTCGGCCACCTTATTGTCGTTTTGACACAGCAGAGAAACGCGAACCTGCAAGAAATCCCCAAAGACCTATACGATATTTCGTCAAAAGATACAATGATTTACCTTATTTTGAATCAAATTAACATTTTTCTGGAGTTTTTGATCAATTCGTATTAACGTACTATTCATTCCCGGTAAACCTACCGCGAACGGCATCCTCAACCCCATTTCCCAGCGGAAAAGAAGCACAACTTCGTAGAACCGACATCCAGGATTCATCCCGAGCGCGAGCGCCCGTTCCTTCTTCCCTCAAACGCCCGCCATGATCTCGGGAGGCGCTTTTCTCAAAACAGCCTTATATCCAACATTGCCCTTCTTTCAAGTGAGGACCTCATGACCAGACGCTCTTCCCGCTACTTCCTCGGTTTTGCGCTCGCGCTTTCTCTATGTCTCCTCAGTGTCCAGGCTCAGACCGTGACCGGATCGATCACGGGAACAGTCACCGACCCAAGCGGCGCGGCCATCTCAGGTGCGCGTGTCACTGCCCACAATCTGGACACAGGGGTCGACACCACTAGGACCAGCAATGGAACTGGACTCTATCGAATCGATTTCCTTCCAATCGGCCGCTACCAGGTGACGATCGAAGCGGAGGGGTTTGAGAAAGACGTGCTGCAGCCATTCACACTGGAGGTTCTTGAGACGCCAACCATCAATGTGCAGATGAAGGTTGGGAGCAGTGTGACTACGGTCTCTGTCTCCGATACAGCCACGATATTGAACACCACCAATCCCACCTTGGGATCGACGTTCACGACACGCTCGATTGAAAACCTGCCGCTGAACGGATTGGATTTCTCTGCCCTCACGCTATATATGCCGGGGGCCGTGGATACGGCGGGCACGTCGGGTACGGGTGGCGCGCAGAGCATCGAGCGCAGCATCAGTTGGCAAGATACACCGAATATGAACGGCAACCGCGCCCAGTCGAATAACTACACACTCGACGGCATCGACATGAACGAGACGTTTAACAATGTCATTGCGTACACGCCTGCTCCCGAGTCACTGCAGGAGATCAAAGTACTGACAGCTAACTCTCCTGCCGATTACGGAAACGTGAATGGCGGAGGCGTGGTGAGTGTGCTGAAGAGTGGCACCAATCATTTTCATGGATCGGCCTACGGATACGAGCAGAACCAGATGTTCAACGCCAACTCGTGGCAGAACAAGAACGTCACTCCGCAGATTCCGATCAGCCCTTATTCGCAGATCCAGTATGGCGGGACGCTCGGCGGACCAATTCTCCACAATAAGCTTTTCTTCTTTGTCGACTACCTTGGCTCGCATTACCACCAGGGGGGCCTTCAATCGGCGAGCGTCTTGACGCCGGCCATGCGTACCGGCGATTTCTCCGCATTGCTGAGTGCTTCGACGCCGGTTCAACTCTATGACCCGCTCAACAACTTCGCGCCCTACCCTGGCGACACGGGTGTTCCGATCGTGAACCCTGTAGCCCAGTTCCTTATCGCCAATCCGAAGCTCTATCCGCTGCCCAACGCCGCGCCGACCGACGGGATTGCTGCAAACGATCTGCAGGGACCGATCCGCAATTACAAGGCGAATAACCAGGGAGATGTCAAGATTGAATACGATCCACGCGCGGCAGATAAGATCACAGGCTTCTTCTCGATCTCGCATGCCTATGACGGATCGTCGACTGTTCTCGATATCACCTTTCCCGGCATGAACATCTATCCGACGGATATTGTCGGAGCGAACTGGGTGCATGTTTTCTCGCCCACGGTCGTAAACTCGGCGCGTGTCGGCTTTACGCGCGTTAACTGGCAGCAAGGCACGCCAGGTGATCCATCGGGTCAATTTGGCCTGACTGGAAACGCCAAGGTGGGCATTCCCTTCGGTACACAATCTATCGTGGGTTTCTCCAACCAGGGCTTCGGCTCAAACGCGGGCTTTGGCGGCGGTGCAAGCACCAGCGACCTCACCGACGTTGGAACCACTGGGTTGAGCGGCGGCGTGATCGATAATACGTACAGTTATATCGATAACATCACCTGGCAGCATGGCCGCCACACACTTAGCGCGGGCATCCAGGCGATCCGATACCAGAATAACTATCCGACCGGGAATAACTACGGCTATCTCGGCACGCTCGACTACAGCGGCGCATTTACCAGTAATCCCAACGCCGCCGACGGCCTGGGCTATTCCGGAGCGGACTTCGTTCTTGACCGTGTTGCAGGAGCCGCAGCCACTCTGGGTAGCGTGAATGTAGGCCAACGGCAGTGGCGGGCGGCCGAGTTCATCCAGGACGATTACAAGGTGTTGCCCAAGCTGACCTTGAATCTCGGCGTGCGCTGGGAGTATGACGAGCCATGGATCGAACAGAACAATAAGACCGGCAACATCGACATCGCGACAGGACAGGTGCTTTATGCGCACAGCGTGCCGGCTGGAGCCCCAGCAGGATCGGGGTTGTGCAGCAATGATGCTTGCTATCAGCCGAATTATCGCCAGGTAATGCCGCGATTCGGTTTCGCCTATCAGGCGAGCGACAGGTTAGTAGTCCGGGGCGGATACGGAGCGACGAGCTTTTACGAAGGCAACTCGTCAAACCAGCGCCTGACCGCTCTGATTCCATTCATTACCGCCGTCAACATTGCTGCCGTAACTCCAACGTCGACGAGCTCGGGTGCGCCGCGCACCGTGGAGGAGGGCTTTACAGGAAGTTCGGCCGCCACCGGATCGTATCAGGTGTATCCGCAGAACATACAACCGGCCTATATCCAGGAGTGGAACCTGACCACAGAATATGCCCTATCTAACACCGCTTCGCTGCAGGTTGGTTACATTGGCGAGCAGGGCCAGCACATTGAAGACTACGGCAATATCAATCAGTATCTGACCAACGGCGATCCCACCACTGCGCGGTATTACAACAATCCATACATCGGAATCAATGCGCCGATTGGAGGAGTGGGTTCGCAGATCACCATGATTACTGAATCGCGCGCGATGATGAACTTCAATGCGCTGGAGTCCACGCTGCGCCAGCGAGTAAGCCACGGGCTTGAATTTACGGTGAACTACACCTATAGCAAGGCAATGACGAATAGCCTGGGCAACTATGCGCTGAATGTGAACGGTTACAGCGGCGCGTTCCAGAACTACTACAACAGCGCTGCCGACTATGGTCCCTCCGGCTACGACGTTACACACAATATCTCCGGCACGGGTGTGTATGACCTTCCGTTCGGCAAGGACAGGCTGTTTCTCAATCACATGAATCCCGTGCTCGACGAAGCTATCGGTGGGTGGAAGATCTCCACGGCGGCGGTTGTGTATTCCGGCTTTCCGGAGTCGCTCCAGGCGCCGGGTAATAACTCCAATAGCTATGGCAACTCGAGACCCAACCAATACCGCCCGCTGCACATTAAGAATAGGAGCATTGCTAACTGGTTAGGCACCGATCCATCGGCAACTCCGTGTACCACCGCGAGAGTCGACAATGGGGTCTGCGCATTCGGCGTTCCCGCGTCGAATACCTTCGGCACATCAAGCAACGGTGCAGTCCGCGGGCCGGGTTACTTCAATGTAGATATGTCGGCCTTCAAGGAATTCCGCATCGCCGAGGGGCAGACGTTCGGTTTCCGCTTCGACGCCTTCAACGCGTTCAACATTGTGAGTTATGGCAATCCGGACATCAATGTTACCGATCCGACGTTCGGTCAAATCGCCAGCCAGAACTCGATTCGTTCCACCGAGCGGCACTTACAGTTCTCCGCTAACTACAGATTCTGAGAGTGGGCCTGCCCGTCGCCTGCCCCTGGGCAAGCACGGGTTTGCTCGCGTCTGGGTATCAACCGGGAATAAGTAAAGGAAAAAGATTCACCATGGAACTTGAAATCTGCGTCGATTCAGTAGAGTCGGCAATGGCCGCGGAGGCTGGCGGCGCCGATCGCGTGGAGTTATGCAGCGCCATCAGCGAAGGCGGCCTAACACCCAGCATAGGTATGATGCGCGCCGTACGAGCCCGTATCGGTATCGGCATGTTTGTGATGATCCGCCCTCGCGGAGGTGACTTCGTCTATTCGCCGGAGGAATTAAGCTCCATGCGCGATGACATTGCCTGCGCCGCCGACGAAGGCGCGGATGGAGTCGTGCTCGGGTTGCTTACGCCGGAAGGCTCTGTGGACGTGGAGAACACCGGTCTGCTGGCAACGCTCGCCGCGCCCATGCAGGTCACATTTCATCGCGCCCTGGACATGACTCGCGATCTCGGGGCCGCGGTCGAAGATGTGGCCCGGACCGGTGCGCACCGTGTGCTCACTTCCGGCGCAGCAAACACCGCATTGCTGGGAAGCAAGCGGACTGCATCTCTTGTGCGCGCAGCCGACCATCGTATCCGTATCATGGTTTGCGGACAGATTCGCCCATCGAACGTTGGTGAGGTGGCCGCCATCACCGGCGCTCGGGAGTTTCATGCCTCATTGCGCAAGCCGGTCTCTGGCCCCATGCTCTATCGCAATACTGGCATACAGCTGGGCGACGATCATCAAGACGATTACGCCCGCTACCGCACTTTCTCAGAAGACGTGCGGCAGTTACGCGAGGCGCTTGACGCGATTCATGTCTGAGTGAAGGCCGCAGTGCCTGGTTGGTTAGTCCTCGCTTCATCCTTGCGTCAGCAGCGCTTCTACAGCATCTTGCAGCGAAGCAAACCGGCCATCGGCCAGCTCCGCGGCTTGATCCGCGCCCGCTTTGCGCTGCTCCGCCCCGCCATCGATGAAGACCGTCCGCATGCCGAGCCGCTTCCCGAATTCGATGTCCGAAAGGGAATCGCCAACCATCGCACTGGTCGATGCGGTGATTTCCGGGAAATCGCGCATTGCCTGCTCAAACATCCCTGGGAGCGGCTTCCGGCAGTTGCATTGCTCTTTGTCATGCGGGCAGAAGTAGAAGGCGTCCACGTGCGCTGCTTGGACCCTGAGCGAGTCTTGCAGCTTGGCGTGAATCGCCGCAACATCCGCCTCCGAATAGAGCCCCAGCGCAATGCCGCGTTGATTCGACACCACGATGACTCGCAACCCCGCGCGATTCAGGCGCGCCACCGCCTCAGGCACGCCCGGCAGCACGCGAAAGTCAGCCCACGCCGTCACGTAGCTCCCCTCCGGCATCTTTTCGTTTAGCACGCCATCCCGATCAAGAAAAATAGTACGAAGGGTGCCTGACCATGCACTGCCTGCCGAGTCCGCCACCCCGCTATGATAGCAACAACCATCCGCACGCCGGTCTGGCCTGCGAGACGGTTCAGCAAGAAGGGCACAGTGATCGGACAACTGCATCGCGTCATCCACGAAATCGAGGACGGATGGGCCGGAAAACGCCTCCTCGTCGTCGGCGACGTGATGCTCGATAAGTACATCTGGGGCGATGTCGGACGCATCTCGCCCGAGGCTCCTGTGCCTGTCGTGCGCGGCCTACGCCAAGATGAGAAGCCTGGCGGCGCGGCCAACGTTGCCATGAATTTGGCCCACCTGGGCGCTCAGGCCACGGTCGTCGGTATCACGGGCGGCGACGAAAACGAACGGCTCCTCGCGGACCGCCTTCGCAGCAACGGGGTCACGTCTCATTTCATTACTTCCGACGGATTCCCGACCATCACCAAGACCCGTATTCTGGGCGGGCGTCAGCAGATGCTGCGTCTGGACTTTGAGCGCCTGGGTTCCATTACCCAAACCGCTTTCGACGCTCTCCTGAAAAAAGCACTCGAGCTCCTGCCCGGCTCGCACGCGCTGGTTCTTTCCGACTACGCCAAGGGCGTAATCACGCCGGCAATTTGCCAGTCCCTCATTTCCGCCGCCCGCAAACTCGGCATCCCGGTCCTCGTCGATCCCAAGAGCTCCGATTATTCGCTCTATCGCGGAGCCACCACAATCTGTCCGAACCTTGTCGAGCTCGCGGGCGCAGTGCGCCTCAATCCCGCCGATCTGGACGCAGTGCTTACAGCAGCCGAGGCGATGGTAACCGCATTCGACATCGAGTTTCTAACCGCAACCCTCAGCGACAAGGGCATTGCCTTGGTGCGTCCCGGCAATCGCCTTGTGGCCCCGGCACAAGCCCGTCAGGTTTTCGACGTCTCCGGCGCCGGCGACACCGTCGTTGCAGTCCTTGCGCTCAGCCTTGCCTCCGGCCTGCAACCCGAGACTGCCGTGCAACTGGCAAACATCGCCGGCGGTATCGTAGTCGGCAAGGTTGGCACTGTGCCGGTGGAGAAGCACGAGTTGCTTGCCGCATTGAGTCTTGATATCGCTCTCCACGCCGAGGACCGGGTGTTCACGCGCGATGAGGTCGTCAAGCGCGCTGCATTGTGGAAAGCCAACGGCGAGCGCGTTGTCTTTACCAACGGCTGTTTCGACCTGCTTCACATCGGCCACATCACACTACTCGAACAGGCGCGCCATTGCGGCGATCGGCTAGTCGTTGCCATCAACAGCGACGCCTCGGTGAGCTGCCTCAAGGGGCCGAACCGTCCCATCGTCGGCCAAGCCGATCGCGCGCGTGTGCTGGCTGCTTTGGCCGCGGTCGATGCCGTCGTGATCTTCGATGAGGCCACGCCGTTGAACCTCATCCTCGCGGTGCAGCCCGATATTCTCGTCAAGGGCGGTGACTACGCGCCAGAGAACGTCGTCGGCGCCAGCGAGGTTCAATCCTGGGGCGGCGAAGTCAAGATCGTCCCATTGGTTGAGGGCTTTTCCACTACGCGTCTTATCGAAAAAGGCGCAGGCCGCTGATGGTTTGCCCGCGAGATCTGCGGCCCCTGCGGCCTAGCTACAAGGAGCCCGGACACAAGCTACCCGGATACAATGGTGGGATGAAGTCCGGTAACCGCGTCCAACCTGCGTTGCAGCCCATGAATCCACAGGCAGGCCGCTGGGCATGAAGCGATTCTTTCGCCTATTGCGTTATGGGCTCCCGTACTCCTTGCAATGGCTGCCCGGTGTTCTTCTTCTAGCCGCAGTCGGCGTACTTGACACCTTTCGCGTTCTCCTCCTGCAGCCTATTTTCGACCAGGTTCTCAGGCCTGATGCTCCTGAAGGCCCCATCCTTCTCGGCCTGCCCAACAGCCGTTGGCACTTCGATCTCAGACAACTCATTCCCCACGTCCTGCACATTCATAATGCCTGGGATGTGGTGGCCTTTGCGCTGGTAGTCTCCACGATCCTGAAAGGCCTCTGCGACTATCTGGGCACCTATCTGGTCAACTATGCGGGCTTCGGCACCATTACTGACCTGCGCAATCACCTCTACGAAGCCACTATGCGCCGCTCTTCGAGCTTCTTTCACCAGCACCCGACGGGCACCATCCTCTCCACGCTGATCAACGATGTAGACAAGGTACAGACCGCGATCAGTTCCGTACTCGGCGAGTTCCTCCAGCAGTTCTTCACATTCGTTGTCGGGCTGGTTCTCGTGATTAGACTGGGCGGATATCTCAGCTGGGCGTTGCTGCTCTTTATTCCCGTAGTCGTAACATCCGCGCGGAAGATCGGAAGCGAAGTACGAACCCGTACCCGTACCGGACAGGACAAGCTTGCAGAGATTCAGAACATCCTGCACGAAACGGTAACCGGCAACCGCATTGTCAAGGCCTTCAACACCGAGCTGTGGGAGATTCTCCGCTTCAAGTCCGCGGCGCGCCGCCTTTTCCGCGCCAACCTGCGCAGCGTGCGCATCCAATCCATCAGCTCGCCGTTGATGGACGCCATTGGCGCGGTCGCCATTGCCATGTTTTTGTTCATCGGACGCAATGAAATCCAGCACGGCCACATGACCATGGGCCTGTTTGGCACTTTCATTATCCTGCTTTTCAAGCTCTATGATCCTGTGCGCAAATTCGCCTACTTTTACAACAGCTTCCAGCAGGCGATGGGCGCTTCGGCTTCCATCTTCACCTTCTTTGATTCGGAAGACGACGTAAAAGAGCGTCCGCGCGCCGCCACACTGAAGGGTTTCACCCGCTCCGTTCGCTTTGAAGATGTGGGATTCTCGTACTCCACTGCCGACGGCGAACATCAAATCCTGCATCACGTCGATCTCGATGTTCGCGCAGGCGAAGTGCTCGCTCTTGTCGGTCCGAGCGGCGCGGGCAAATCCACGCTCGTCAATCTCATTCCCCGCTTCTTCGATGTCACCTTCGGCCGCATCACCATTGACGATCGCGATATCCGCGATTTGACTCTTGGCTCATTGCGCCGCCAGGTTGCACAAGTGTCGCAGGAGACAATCCTCTTCAACGACACCGTGCGCCATAACATCGCTTACGGTCAACCCGATGTAAAGCATGCCCTCGTCGAGCAGGCCGCGCGCAACGCGCTGGCGCACGACTTTATTCTGCGCATGCCGCAGGGCTACGACACCGTGATAGGCGAAAAGGGCTTTCGTCTTTCTGGCGGCGAGCGCCAGCGCATTGCCATTGCCCGTGCGCTCCTCAAAGACGCCCCGATTCTCATCCTCGACGAAGCAACCTCGGCGCTCGATGCGGAAAGCGAATCGCTCGTCCAGGCCGCGCTGGCCAACCTGATGCAGGGACGCACAGTGGTCGTTATTGCTCACCGGCTGGGCACCGTCCGCCGCGCCAATCGAATCGCCGTGTTGGAAGAGGGGCGGATCACAGCGATCGGCTCGCATGACGACTTGCTTACTAATTCGCCCACTTACCAGCGGCTCCATCAACTCCAATTCATGGACATTCAGGAACCGCAGACGCCGGATCTGTCGGGCCTAGATCCTTCGGCGCAATATCAATTGCTCTTTGAGCAGACGATGTCCACCAAGGCGGGGGAATAGCACGCATGCCGATCTACTCGATGACCGGATTCGCCCGCACCCAGGTGCGCGTGCACGATCAATTGGTCTACTCGCTCAGCCTGAAGAGCGTCAATCACCGCTTTCTCGATATTCAGTTGCGGCTGCCTTCGGGTCTCGACGCTTTGGAAATGGACCTGCGCCGCGCCCTCAAAGAAAACCTCGCACGTGGCCATGTGGAGCTGGCACTCTCCGTCGACCGCTCGACTGTGCAGAAGGCAGGCTACAATCGCGATCTCGTCGCCGGCTACCTCGATGCGTTCCGGACGGCGCGCGGCGATTTCTCCCTCCTTGGCGAGCCCGATCTGAACGCGATTCTTCGCATGCCCGGCGCGTTACAAAGCGATGGCCGTGGCAACGGCGACGAAGACCCTGCGGCGCTCTCTGAAAGCGTACTGCAGCAGATTGGGCCTCTTCTTGAAGAATTGAAAATCATGCGCGCCCGTGAAGGCGACGCGCTCAAAGCAATTCTGCAGGCCTCGCTCGACCGCCTTGCTGAAGCCACCGAAGGCGTGGCCGCGTTGCGTCCTGAAGTGGAGCAACGCTACCAGGAGCGGCTGACGCAGCGCCTCATCGCCGCCACTGGCAACGAATTCAATCGTCAGCGGCTCCTTGAAGAGGTTGCTGTCCTGGTCGACCGCAGCGACATCGCCGAAGAGCTGGCGCGGATGACCACGCACATCGCGCATTTTCGCGAATTGCTTTCGGGGAGCGGCGAAGTC
The DNA here is from genome assembly GCA_003140785.1 of Acidobacteriaceae bacterium. Taxonomy (GTDB): domain Bacteria; phylum Acidobacteriota; class Terriglobia; order Terriglobales; family Acidobacteriaceae; genus Telmatobacter. Next base: position 9,712 of record PLKY01000002.1, read on the forward strand.
GGCAAGAAGCTCGACTTTCTTCTCCAGGAAATGAATCGCGAAGCGAACACGCTGCTTTCCAAAACCGGCGGCGTAGGCGGAAAAGGAACGCGCATCACCGAGCTTGGACTGGCGATGAAAGCAGAGATCGAGAAGGCTCGCGAGCAGATTCAAAACGTGGAATGAGAAGCCAGATCAGGGCCATCGACAAATAAGGGGAACAACGGGAAAGTGGCAGGAATTCTATTCATCATTTCGGCGCCATCGGGCTCGGGCAAAAGCACGCTGGTGAGTGAGCTGCGTAAACAGGTGAGCGGCGTCGATTTCTCGATCTCGTGGACCACACGCTTGCCGCGCGGCTCCGAAGAGAACGGGCGTGAGTATTACTTCACATCGCGCGAGGAATTTGAACGCATGCGCGATGCAGGCTTGTTTCTTGAATACGCCGAGGTCTTTGGGAAAGATCTCTACGGAACTGCCCGCAGCTCGCTCGATGAGGCGCGGCGCGCTGGTCACGACCTTTTACTCGACATTGACGTGCAGGGCGCGGCGCAGGTGCGCAAATCCATGCCGGAGGCCGTGAGCATCTTTGTTTTGCCGCCGACACCCAGAGTCTTGCGCACTCGTTTACGCAATCGCAGCCGCGCTGAAGGAGTTGTCAACGACGAAGAAGTTTACCGACGCCTGGGCGAAGCCAGGAAGGAAATTGAGAATTATCGCGAATACGTCTATATTTTGGTCAACGACATCCTCGACAGGGCAGTGGCGCAATTGGAGGCCATTGTGCTTGCAGAGCGTTTCTATCGCAATGGCGAACCGATCGCCTACCGCTCAAGCAGGGTGTTGGAGGTTGCCGCAGGCTGCCGAATTGAAAACTCGCGGGAGCGGCTAAAACCGGTGCTGGAGGCCTTTGGCATCGATGGTCCTTCGGGCCAGCAACAACTTCCCTTTGGAGACGATTCCGATGACGATTGAAACCAAGTTCGATTCGAACTATCGTAAGGTCCTAGTGGCAGCCCGCCGCGCCCGCCAATTGCAGAACGGCTCAGCGGCGTTAGTCTCCAGCCAATCCACCAAGGCTTGTCGCATTGCCCAGGACGAAATCGAAGCGGGAAAAATCTCCTATGTGAAAAAGGACGTGCCGGTCGTTAAGCCGCTTGTGGAAGACCGCGGCATTCCGATCCTCTCCCACTAAGACCTTCCGCTGTTGATTTGCGATCGCACTATCGCTCCGGTGCATGTGGCGGGTTACTTGCGGGCACAGTTCAGTTACCGCTGCGTGATCCGTCGGCCTAACTTGCTGTGATGCGTCCACTTGTCTCTGCGCCCCTTCAATCGGCCCAATTTTCATAGCATCGCATTTAACGCGGTGATATGATCCATGCACGGTTATGTCGATTGGGATGGCCAATCTCGATGGTGAGTTGCAGGTCAAAGTTGGTACGCTGTTTGGCCGTGAACTGATTCTCGTCTCGCAGTCGAGGATGGAGATTCAGACCTGGTTTATGGGCTTCGTGATCGCCCGGCGTACGTTTGACAACGACCGCATCAGGCAACTCCGCTACGAAGAATGGATACAAGACAGGGTCCGCACCTGTGGCATTCGGTTCAAATACGACGGGAAAACACAAGTGTTGGTCAAAGCAGTAATGAATGAGAGTGACTCGCTCCGCACCGTTGTTCGGATCATCAATGTCTACAAGTTCTCGCATGCCATGCCGGCTGAGGTGGTCGCACTCACCGGCTCGTGAAGAGCTTTGCTGAAGCGGGGCAAATTTCAACGTTCTTGCCAATCGCTCCCAATAGTCTTTGTTTCGACTTCGACGGCGACTTCCCCAAGAGAATCAGACTACAATTTCATCATGCGAGTGACGGTCGGCGTCTCCGGCGGCATTGCCGCTTACAAAGCGGCGGAACTGGTGCGAGCCCTGCAGCGGCAGGCCCTTGAGGTCCACGTCGTGATGACCAAGTCGGCCACCCGTTTCATTCAGCCGCTCACCTTTGCCGCACTCACCGGCCACAAAGTCATCACCAGCCTCTGGGACGAAACCAACTCCACCGAAGGCGAGTACGACTCGTCCATCGAGCATATCGGCGAGGCGCAATGGGCTGAAGCTTTCGTTGTCGCTCCGGCTACAGCGAACATCCTCGCCAAATTCGCCCACGGCATCGCCGACGATTTCCTGACCACAATGTACTTGGCCACACAGGCGCCCGTTCTTGTCGCGCCGGCAATGAACGTGAACATGTGGGAGCACCCAGCGACGCGAGCCAACATCGAGATTCTGCGCCAGCGCGGCGTGCGTGTCATCGAGCCCGGTACCGGCGATCTTGCTTGCGGCATGGTAGGCACTGGCCGCATGGCGGAGCCGGATGCGATCGCCGACGCGGTCCTCAACTCACTCGGACGCCGTCACGATATGGCCGGCGAAATCGTCATGGTCACGGCTGGCGGCACGCGCGAGGCACTCGACCCCGTGCGCTTCCTCGGCAACCGGTCCAGCGGCAAAATGGGCTACGCGCTGGCCGACGCGGCGCAGAGCCGAGGAGCCAAAGTGGTGCTGATCAGCGGGCCGACGTCGCTGCATCCGCCGTCGCATTGCGAGCTGATCAAGGTCGTCACCGCCGACGAAATGCGCACCGCCGTGCTCGCTCGAATGAAGGATGTCACGCTCGTCATCAAGGCGGCTGCCGTCGCCGACTATCGGCCGGTGAGCATTTCAGACCACAAGCTCAAGCGGACCGGGCCGCTGACGCTCGAATTGGCGCCGACAGAGGACATTCTGGCCGAAGTGGTGCGCCGCAGGTCTCCGGGGCAACTAATTGTGGGATTCGCTGCAGAGACCGAAAACCGCATGGAGAACGGCCGCGCCAAGCTGCTGCGCAAAGGCGCGGACGCGATTGTGGTCAATGATGTTTCTAATGACGGCGTGGGCATCGACGCCGATTTGAACGCAGCCACATTCCTCACCAAATCCACCGCCATTGAGTTGCACGAGATGCCCAAGCGCAAACTCGCCGACCGCATCCTCGACGAAATTCTTGCGCTGCGCAGGCCGCGATCCCTGGTTGTCGAAACCGGCGAATCCGCCGGCGGCCACCCAACGCAGGAGCAGGTGCTGAGCCAATCCGACGCGCCAACCGGCTCGCGCCGCCAGCTGATTGTGGAGTAGCCCGCTTGCCCCGTTCGCTCGATGCCGCAACCCAGCAGGCTTTGGCCGCGCGCCTGCGCTTCTATCGCGATCTCGGCCTCACCGAGTTCTACCGCCGCCCCTTCGACCCTGCACAGTTTGACCATCTCCCCGAATCCCAGCCGGAAGAGCCGGTTTCCCTATCTTCCCTATCTCTGGGCGCGAACGATGCCAGGCTCGATTCCGGGCTCGATGCTGGACTCGCCGCCGCGCTCGCCGCGGAGCCAGAGCAGGGAACTGCGGCCCCACAAATCCTTCAGGAGACCAACGCCATTCCGCCCGCCATTCAGCGTCGCCCGACGATTTCTGCGCCACCGCTAGTCTCAAACCTCGTTGCGCCTGCCGAGCGCGAAGCCGCTCTTCGCGTCATCCGGGAAGACATTGGCGATTGCACGCGCTGTGCTCTGCACAAGGGCCGCAACAAGATCGTCTTCGCCGATGGAAGCGCCAACGCGCGCCTGATGTTTGTCGGCGAAGGGCCTGGCGCGGACGAGGATGCGCAGGGACTTCCCTTTGTGGGGCGCGCGGGGCAACTGCTCAACAACATGATCGCGGCCATGGGATTGAAGCGCGAAGAGGTCTATATCGCCAACGTGGTCAAGTGCCGTCCGCCGGGCAATCGCACGCCGGAACCGGAGGAGGCGAATACCTGCTCGCCGTTTCTCTTCCGGCAAATTGACGTGGTGCGGCCGGAGGTTCTGGTGGCGCTGGGCGCAACGGCGGCGACCTATCTCCTTGGCCAGCGGCAGCCGCTTGCCGGCCTGCGCGGACGGGTACATTCGCTGCGCGGCTCGCGGCTGATTGTGACCTATCACCCGGCCTATCTGCTGCGCGATCCGCGGCAGAAGAAGGAAGCCTGGGCAGATCTGCAAATCGCGATGAAGGAACTTGGTTTGAAAGCGCCGGGTAAGGTTTAGCTGAAAAAATGAAGGATGAGGCTCCCTCAGACTATGGGCTGATCAAGGGTTGGCTACCCGCCTCGGGCATTTTCAGCAGCGATATGACCCGATTCAGGAGTCTCGTGCTCTCCACGAATTCGTCTGCCTTGTCTAGTCGCGATATTCGCTTGACTGCTTGTTCAGACTGGTCGGTGCCCGCGACGAGCTCCTCAATCGCAAGATGGAAAGCAGCGCGAGCGGCCAGGGGCCTCGATCCCTCCCCGTTCGCCTCCTCGATCGCTTCGAAGTACAGCTTCCGTCCAGAATCCGGATCTCCTTTGCGAAATGCGAGCATTCCGAACGTTGCCTTGTGAATTGCGGAAGACTTTGCTCCCCGCTCCGCAGCTCTCAATCGATCCACGACTTCTTCCGCCTTGCTAATTTCACCGAGTTCCATCAGACAGACTGCGAGGTTATTCAACAAACCGAGATCATCTTGGTTGGCCACCAGCCCGCGCTCAGCAACTCTTTTCCCAGCCTCCCAATCCGCAAATAGGTCTGCCAGGATGTACGAACTCAGAACCGCAGGTGCGCTAGCGAAGGGTTGATCTTCCAGCCAACAAAGTGATTCGTCTCGCGCAGTCTCGAAATCCCCGCGGTAGAAGCTCGCCTTTGCATTTGCTTCATGCAATAGCGGGGGTCTTGCGTTCGACACGTCTACCGCTTCATCGAGATGGACTCTATTGAGCCACCGGATCTGAGCAACTGAGTTTTCATTGGCTTGCTCCAAGGATCTCCTCAAAAACTTGCGAGCGAGCCTGTGATTCCCACTTTCCGCCTCGAGCGATCCGAGCGCTGCAGCGAGCTCAGTTAGCACTGACGCGGGCAAATCGCCCTCCAACCTTTCTCGCGCGGAGCGGATGTGCCTGGAACTTTTTCCAAGCGAGTCCGCGATCGCGATTTCCGATGCCAATAACCAAGGGTCCTGCCGAAGAGGCCGAGCGCTGCCCAGCAGCGCCTGGGCGATATCGGGCTCGCCGACGTGGATGAAGAATCTCGCAGCGCTTCGAAGAACGAAACGATTGTTCGGTGCGAGTTGAAGCGCCGCCAAGATAGCCCTTCGGCCTTTTTCATTTTGTCCGGCGATTGTGAATGCGCGTGCTAACTCAACCCATTCGACCGGATCTTTAGGCGTCGAAATAACCTTGTGCCGATGTAGCTTGACCTCCCTGCGAAGAGTTTCCTCGGACAATTGCGAACCCTCGCTGGGTTCCACTCGGGTCGGTTCCTGCGACTCTCCAAAAAACGCCCTGGCTGCCTTCGGCGTGCGGGGGTTGGCGCGAAGCTCTGCGACCAATCCGGCGAAGTCATCGAGCCTATTCGAAACGGTCGCGGTACCTAGAAGGTCCAGGCCTTTCCACAGTGAAGGGTCTGCCTTCCACTCGACTACGGCATTCGCCAACGAAACATCCAATTCGCTTGTATCGAACTCCTCTTGGACAGCGGGCCATGTCAGCTCGCCAAGGCTCGCCGTTGACTGGAACGATCTCCACCTCGGAAAGATGTGGCGCGTCTTGTCGAGGAATTCCACGCTCATGGATGATGAATCCTTCCGAGGAGCGCGGCCATCCTTAGGCGGTCGAACCGGGACACGAAGCGCTGCAGTCCGAACCGCGACCCATATCTTGCTCGGTGCGCTCTGTCACCGCGGGTCCGGATAATGGGGTCGCACATCTGCTCTAAGACTTCGATCATCTCGGTTCCGAGCGTTCGATCAGGAAACTCGGCGGAGACCATCGACAGATTGTCCGCAAAGGCGTGTGTTAGATATGGCAGGACGTCATCGTAGGTTCCGCGCCAGACGCGTGGACGATGGATCGGATTTAATGCGGAAACCAGAATTTGGGAAGCACGTAGACTCGTAAACAGAAATAAAATCATGCTCCCCACCAAGTAAAAATCTGCTCCGAATCTGCGGTCGGATTCATCCGGATCCAGATACCCGTATAGGAGCTCAGGGGGAGCATAGCCGAGGTCGCCGGCGAAGGCCAACCCGTCATGTGGCGAGAACTTCGATTTATGCCACGCCCGACCAAGATCCGCTAGCTTCTCTCCTTCTTCAGGGAAATGGAGAACATTCGAGGGCTTCAAATCCTGGTGGGCGATGCTTGCATTGTGCAACTGTTGTACTCCAACACAGACGTTGTGAATACAAGTCAGCGTCCAGACGAGATCAAACTGTGCTGCCGAATCCAGGTATTTTCGAATGTCGCCGCCCTTGGCCTCTTCGAAAATCAGGTATTCGACAGTTTGGCCGTTTACGGAAGTCTTTCCTCCGTCGATCGCGCGAACAATCCGAGACATCTTCCTGTCCGCACACTCTTCCAGTACTTCGCGCTCGAATAGAAAAGCACTAGTATCGTGCCCGCGTGGTTGAGTAACGGAGTTTCCGGCGGGCTTGTTTGCGGGTGAAATTCCATTCGATGGTGGTTCGGTCGCGGTTGATGCGGCGGCCCCAGGCACGGACTTCGCCGCGCAGTGCAGCCAGGTCCTGGATTCTGCGTTGTCCCAGACACTGGCGGCTGAGCAGGCTCACTTCGATTTCAGCCTGATTGAGCCAACTGCCGTGTTTGGGTGTGTAGTGGATCGTGAACCGCTCCCACAGCAAGCCGCCCAGCTTCTCGCCATACCGCTCGACCAGAGACTTGCGGCGGTGGGTGTTGAGGTTGTCCAGCACCAGATGGATGGTCCGCGCCTGGGGATAGCGCGCGACGATCTCCACCAGATAGCCGGCAAACTCCGCCGCCGAGCGCGTGGCTGTGGGCTTGGCGAAATGCCGTCCCGCCTTCGGTTCCACGCCGCAAAACACGTTGGCCGTGCCGCAGCGCCGATACTCGTAATCGCGCCGTGCGATCTGGCCCGGCCGGGCTGTCAGCGGAGTACGAATGTCCTGGTGCAACACCACCGGCTTTTCGTCGATGCAAACCACCGGTTCCTCCTCCGAGAGCGGCTTTTCGTAGAGAGCCAGAACATCTTCCATGCGCCGGATGTACTCCTCATCCAACTCTGCCACGCACCACATTTTTTTCCCGCCACGGTTTCAGATCGTGGCTCTGAAGCAGGATGCGCACCGTCTCCGGAGCCACCCGCTCGACCAGTTTTCGTTTCACCGCCTCCTGGGCGATCAGCCGCACCGTCCAGCGCGCACGGCCCGCTGGCGGTGGGCCGCAAACCATGGCGATAATGCGCTGGCCGTGCTCCACATCCAGCAACGGCTTCTGGCCCGGACGAGGCGCGTCGTAGATCGCCCGCTCCAACCCACCCTCCTGGTAACGCCTGCCAATCTCCCAGGCGGCCTTGGCGGAAATACCCACTGCGCTTCCCGCCTCCACTGTGCTTCGGCCTTCGTCCATCTGCCGAAGCACCAAAGCCCGAATCACCGCCCGGACCGGTTGCACTCCGCCGCTCAACAACTCCTCGATCTGTCTCCGTTGTTGCCGCGAAAGCTGAATCTGCAATCCCCTGCGCTTGTCCATGCCCTCGATATAGCGGCAGACAACAATTCAGAAAAGTGGCAACCTTGATTACGAATCTATGAAGTCACGGTACTAGTGAGCAGATTCAGAGCCGTAGCCGGATCGCCGGAGTTGAGGGCGGAGGTGTAATCCATAGCTTTTAGAAACGCGCACTGTCCTCCAGGCTTCGTGACCTGGTACGAGCAAGAAAAGACTCCTCCAGTCTGCACCATCGTTCTGGGTATGAGCCCGCCGACGGTCCATCCATTGTCCAGAAGACGGCCCTCTAGTAGCTCCGCAGGCGGGGGTGGAGGTACTCCTGCTATAGCTCCCATTTGTCCCCTCCCGCCAGCAAGGCTACGGCTCCTGCGCCGCGCTCAAGAATGTCATTTCACAGTGATTGCGACATATTTTACTCTCTTTTTCACCGTCGGATGTGGCAGGTCATCGGAGCCGATCAACCTACCGGGGCCTGAGCCAATCCCGGCAAACGCCCTTAATTTTGAGGCCATGGACAGTTGTTTAATCCTGCTTGTCGTGAATGCCAGTGATGAGGAGCCACGCGCCTGAAATGAAAAAAGCGAAGGAGAGCACCATCGCTACGGAGGCCACGTAAAGTCCGGCAACATATCCCGAGATAAGTAAGACAGAACCTAGTACTACAGTTGTAGATAGTGATAATCTGAACTTGCTCTGGTTTGTGATTCTCCGTTGTGCCATGGAGAAGCGACTGTCTGGATGGAAGCGTGAGTTGTTGCGGGCGCATGGCCTGATTGCAGATTTGTTTGTGCGCTCAGAGCCTCGTGCGCGAAGTTTTGCTTATTTACAGGGCTTGTTGAGCGGTTGTGAGCGGAAAAACGGCTGGCAGTTGGCTGAGTGGATGGAGGAGGTAGCTCCTTATCGCGTGCAGCATCTGTTGGACCGTGCTCGATGGGATGCAAATGCTGCGCGGGATCAGCTTCGCGATTATGTGTTGGAAGAGTTGAGTAGCCCGGATGCTGTCCTGATCGTCGATGAGACGGGTTTTCTGAAGAAAGGCCGCCACTCGGCGGGTGTCAAGCGCCAGTATACCGGCACGGCCGGACGCATCGAGAACAGCCAGGTCGGCGTGTTTCTCTGCTATGGCAGTGACAAAGGCGCGGCACTGGTGGACCGCGAACTCTACATTCCGCAGGAGTGGGCTGTAGATCAAGAGCGTCGCCGAGCGGCCGGAATTCCTGAGACTGTCGAGTTTGCCACCAAGCCGGAGTTAGCACGGCGCATGATCGGGCGCGCATTGGATTCTGGCGCCACGGCGGCCTGGGTTGCAGCCGACGAGGTTTACGGCCACGACAGCAAACTGCGCCGGTTTCTGGAAGGGCGACAGATGTCCTACGTGCTGGCCGTGGCTTCTGACCAGCGCTTGTGGCAATCGGATTTCATGCAGCATCGAGTCGACGCGATAGCGCTGAGTCTGCCCGCATCTCGATGGAAGCGTCTTTCCGCCGGCTTCGGCAGCAAGGGCGAACGACTCTACGACTGGGCGTTGATGCAACTGTCGAAACAGGATGGTTGGACGCGGGCGCTTCTGGTACGGCGCAGCATCGAAGAGAAGCCAGAGTGCGCTTACTATCTGTGTTACGCGCCCACCGGGAAAGACACGATTGAAACCCTGGTCCGAGTGGCCGGACAACGCTGGTTGATCGAGCAATCCTTTGAGACGGCTAAAGGCGAATGCGGGCTGGATCACTACGAGGTGCGCCACTGGCACGGTTGGTACCGGCATATTACGCTGTCCATGCTGGCCCATGCAGTGTTATCCGTATTGCGAGCGCGTGGAGAAAAAAACTCCCGACGCGCAAGTGCGGCTCAGCGTACCCGAACTGCGCCACCTGCTCACCGGAATGCTGTGGCGCGGGTGGCACGGCATTGAACACCTGCTGCATTGGTCCCAGTGGCGAAGACGACACCAATTCCGGGCCATGTACTGCCACTATCGAAAGCGCGGATCGCCTCTGCCCGCATTCTATCTACAACTGTAGTA
>PLKY01000207.1 GCA_003140785.1 Acidobacteriaceae bacterium
GACACCGAACGAAAAACTGGCGATGGCCTGCTGCTGATGGTCTTTTGCGGCGTCGAGCCAGACGCAGGTATCAATGAGGACATGGAATGTTGATTGCGGGCTGCGTTTGGGCACATGCGCCTCGCTGGGTCAGATTTGCGGTTGCAGATCCCAAGGATATACGTGTGCACACCGTACGATCTGTGCACTTTGCATATGGCTTTTGCTTGTTCGAGTGGATCGTGGTGTCTGGCGTCAACTACTCTTTCCGGTCGCATTGACTCGCCATTTTTGCTACCGAGCTATGGGTCGTTGCCTCATTGAAAATGCTACCCAAGGTAAAGGTACCTCGGGGGGCGAAAATGAGGAGACAGATCAAACTGACTACACGCCGAGAACTTACGGCGGCAATCAGCCAGCGCTATCAAGCGGCGGATCGAAACGGGAAGAAGTTGATCCTGGATGAGTTCGTTAAGTTGACAAGCTATCACCGCAAGCACGCAATCCGGTTGTTGACCACCGAGGGGTGCACCCATCAGGGGCGACAGGTTGGACGCCGCACCTACCCCCTGTTTCCCTCGTGGGTACCCACAAAATCCACCACAGTCCCCACAGTCGAAAACGCTCGATTTTGGGACGTGGAGTAGCGCCCATTTTCTGGCAAGGGGTAGGTATTGGCGCAACCGCAGCGCTCTTCACCGTGGTGAATGCGGTACTCCTGAATCCGCTGCCGGATCCGCGCTTTGCGACTAGTGGCGCTCTACGAGAAGAACGCCGGAATGGCCGAAGCGCCGATAGGCTGACTCATCAGGCGTGGAGGACGAGAAGATGACGCGGGAATTCACTACCGGCCATATATGCGACAGCCTTATCGAAGGTGACGAGTACGCCATTTTCCTTGATCGCCATGCCCAGCAAATAGGCATCGGTAATCTGATTATGGCCTTGAATACGGGAGGCGAACGAAGCCGTCAGGTCAGTCCACGGATCGCGAATAGACCAGTAGGAGTACCCGTTCGTTTTCGAGAATTCAGCAAGAATCGCCGTGGCCTGGGCGACGGTACGCCCGGGGCCTCTGTACTTGGGATTCGTAGTCACGCGGATAAAACCCGCCTCGGTCAGAGGACAGACTCCCCAGTTCTCATTACCGTCTGCATCGAACCAGCGCTGTATCGCGGGATAGTCGTCTGAATCGGGGTCCGCGAGAGCAATCAAAGCATTTACGTCAAGCAGGTATTTCGGCTTAGTCGATCTCACTTTCGGCCTCTTTGACCATGTCCCGTGTTAAAGCCCTGCCGGTTGGAGGGAAGCAGGGCAGGCCATTCGGTGAGCGCCGGATGTCAGGTGCAGGAGCTGGAACAGCCTCGGCCTTACGGATCAGTTCGCTAATAGCAGCACCCAGTGTGATTCCTTTGGCGGTGGCATAAATCGAAGCGATTTGATGAACATCATCATCAATATTGAGATTGGTTCTCATATCTCGATAATACACCAAATACAAAATATGTACCGGCATGAAGAGTGGTGGGGGAAGCTAGGGAAGGGAACCGGCGATGGCCTCACCTAACCGGGGGCCCGCTCGAGCGATCTTTGCTCGTGTTGGATGGTTGAGCGCGTTCATCGCAGCGAAGCGGAGAGCCTTAACGGGGTCTTCCTGCCTCTGCCAGACCGTCGCCTGAAGCGGGAACTTGACGAAGAAAGAAATTAGTTTTCTGTGCTCCCTTAAGGGCGAAGCGTTGCGGGGGCTGTTAGAGCGAGGGAAGGGCGGAGCATCCTTCCCTGCGACAACACCCCGTAGGAACGGGGGCTCGACCATCAAATTGGATCTTGTGAATAAATATGCAAGCAACGCACTTTATTTTGACAGCCATCTGCGCCTCGCCTGATCGGTGATGTGGATCCGGTGTGGCGAGTGCCTATCACTCTCGTTTTAAGTGGAAGGCCTTTTATCCTTCGGATCCGATTTCCGTTCCTCCGGCCAGGTCGAGCCAAAAGTCTGCCCTCTCAGCGTCAGATAAAACAACAACTCGGCACGACTGGAGACTCCCAACTTTTCGAATGCGCGAAAGAGGTAATTCTTTACCGTGTGTTCGCTAAGCCCCAATTCGCCGGCAATGACCTTGTTCGTCTTGCCTCGGGCCGCAGACTGTACCACCTGCTTTTGGCGGTAAGTCAGTGGCAAGGACTCGGTTGACGGCGAAAGATTGGAAGTGGGAAAAGATCGGATCGCGTCCAGCAGAAGGGTCGTCTCTTGCTCGGCTGCCCAAATGTAGCCATTGCGAATGCGCTCGACGCAGTCGAGGAGATCGGCGACGGGTCGCTGCCGAGGGAACACCCCGCGAACTCCGCTTCGGAAAGCGTTCAAAACGGAATCACGCGTCGAATGGTTTAGAAGCATCACGATCAGGACACTCGGATGCGCCCGACTGACGGTTTGCGTGAGGTCGAATTCATTTGGGGACTTTTGGTTTACCTCGGCGCCAATGATGACCATATCCGCACGCTCGACATCCAATTGTCGAAGAAGATCGGCAGACTGCACTGCGGATGCCCGAATATTTCTTTCTTGGCAGAGTGCGGTCGCGAGCAGATGGCTGCTCATCGAATCGCGGTCGACGATCAGGACGCGAAATTCCGGTACAACATCCGTTTCGGATTTCTTTCTCTTGTTTTCCTGGCTCTCGACGCGAGCAGAGGTTCCCTGATCCTGAAGGTCGTCGCGGCGCGGTGTTTGACGTGAAATAAATTTCATTTGGCCCCGGTGAATCGATAACAAGACGCTCTCATGTCGGACGTCAAGCTTTCTT
>PLKY01000317.1:0-12570 GCA_003140785.1 Acidobacteriaceae bacterium
ACATGGAGATCATCCAGGAGCGGCTGGAGCGCGAATACGAACTTGATCTGATCACCACCGCTCCCGGTGTGCGCTACCACATCACGCTCACGGATGGAACCGTGCTCGAGGTCGATAATCCCTCGCGCTGGCCCGAACCAACCAACATCGAAAGCATTCGCGAACCTGTGATCACGGCGAAGATTCTCACCAATGAAGAATACGTGGGCGGAATCTTCAAGCTGGTCGAAGAGAAACGTGGCAAGCAGATCAATTTTGAATACGTAACTTCGACCCGCGTGCTGCTCACTTACGAGCTTCCACTGAACGAGATCGTCCTCGACTTCTACGACCGGCTCAAATCCATCTCCCGCGGCTACGCTTCGCTCGACTATCAGCTCGCCGGCGAGTGGGAATCGCCGATGGTGAAGCTGGACATCCTGGTGTCAGGCGAGCCGGTCGACGCGCTTTCGATCATCGTGCATCGCGACTTCGCGTATGAGCGCGGGAAGGCCCTGGTCTCGAAGATGCGCGAGTTGATTCCGCGGCAGCAATTCGAGGTGGCGATCCAGGCGGCAATCGGAGCGAAAATCGTGGCCCGGGAAACCGTCACTGCGCTCAGAAAAAACGTTTTGGCGAAGTGTTATGGCGGCGACATCTCCCGCAAACGCAAGCTGCTGGAGAAGCAAAAAGAGGGCAAAAAACGCATGAAGCGGATCGGCAAAGTCGATATCCCGCAGGAGGCGTTTTTGGCCGTGCTGCGCGTCGGGGAAGACCAGCAAAAATAGGCCTCGTTGGTCCACTTTTAAGGTCACGTCAGTCACATCCCATTAAAGGTAGATTGTGGAAAGCTTGCCGCAGCCTCGAGTTCGATTAATTTGGAGACACCGAGGCAGCGACCCAAGCGACCTGCTGCTTCTTCATGAAAAGGAAGGGTTTAATTGCCATAGCAGAATCGTCATTCGCTTGGCAAGAGCAAAAGTGACACTTTCTCCACTAAATTGGAGGTTGCGATCCACAGTTTTTTCCACAGAGAAAAGGTGCGATATTCGGGCATTGCAAAGGCATGCCAATCAGTGGCCGCGGCTTGCCCTTTAAGTTCAAGAAGAAAGGCCCCTAAACAGGGACCTTTCTCCGGATTCGAGGTTCGGGTTTAGTGTACGCCTGGAGCCTTCGGCGCGGGCGCTGCGCCTGCCGGCGGGGCTGGAGGAGCCGGCACACCCGACTTGACGTTGTAGGCGTCGATCACAGCCTTGGTAATGTTGGTGGATTCCGTCGCATACAGGACCGGCGTCTGCTGTTGGGCCACATCAAGAACCAGAGTGTAGCCGTGCTGCTGCGCGTAGCTGGCGAGCACATCGTAGACCTTTGAAGCGAGACCGTTGTACAGCTCCTGCATCTCCTGCTGCATATCGTTCTGCGCATCTTCGGCTTGCCTTTGCAGCTGCTTCTTCTTGTCGTCGATCGTCTTCGCGCGGCTGGCCTTCTCAGAGTCGCTCAACTTGTCGCCCTGCGTCTGCAGTTGCTTCGTCAGGCTGTCAACGTCGTCGTTCAGGGCCTTGAGCTGCTGGCGCTTCGGATCGTACTTCTTTTGCAGGTCGGCAAAGTTCCGCTGGCCTTCATTGGTTTGCGCCACGGCAACCTGGAAAGCGACGACAGCAATTTTGGCGGGCCCGGCTGGAGCAGCAGGGACGCTGGAGGGTGCTGAAGCTTCGGCGGGAGCAGGAGCGGCTGGTACTTGTGCGGCGGCATTCAGGATAAGACCCGAGGCCAAAGTAGTAGCAATTGCTAACGAAAGCTTCATTCGACTGAAATACTCCTTCAAGATTCCTGCTTCAAGATTTCTGGATCAGTGTTCGCGCGTTTACGCGCAAACAAACCTGTGCCTCCTGAGAAACCTCTCGGTCTTCATTCGGGGAACACTGCCCAGGCATGACCAGGGACTGAAAAGACGCGGATGGAGACATCAGCAGGAACAAGGAGGATTATACGGCAAAACCGAAGCGAGTGGGCCAGCTTCGAATCGTTGACAAGGGTTTCATCAATGCAGTCGCCAACGTGCGTCGATCACAGAAAAATCGCCGCAAAAATCAATCGGTGCAGCCGCATCGCGTAAGACGGCCCACTCCGGTCTTGCGCGATGCGGCTGCACCCTGGAGGTCAACCCCAGCGACGATCAATGCTGGGGCTGTGCCGGTGTATGTTGCCCGGGAGCCCTGGGCGCGGGCTTCGGCGTCGCCGCGGCGGGTTGCGCCGTGGGTGCCGGCACCCCGGACTTCAGGTTGTAGGCATCCAGAACCGCCTGGCTAATGTCGGTTGCCGGGTTGTGATACAGCACCATTTGCGTCTGCTGGTCTCCACCATCCAGCACCAGCGTGAAGCCGTGCTGCTGGGAATAAGCGATGAGCACCTCGCCGACCTTTTGAGCCACGCCATTGAACGTCTCCTGCATCGCCTGCTGGAAGTCGTTCTGGTCGTCTTCCTGGGTACGCTGCAGTTGCTTCTGTTTTTCGGCGATGGTCTTGGCGCGGCTTTCGCGTTCCGCGTCATTCAGTGTTGCGCCCTGCGTCTGCAATTGTTTCTGCAGGGTCTCGATCTGGTCGTTCAGCGCCTTGAGTTCGTCCCGCTTGGGTTCAAACTTCTTCTGCAGATCGGCAAAGTTGCGCTGAAACTCGTTGGTTTGGGTTACCGCCGCCTGAAACGCGATGACTGCGATCTTGGCAGGCGCTTCCGTTGAAGGTACGTCGCCTGCAGGCGGCAATGCGCCTGATTGAGCTGGAACACTCACGGCAAAGCTGGAGAGCAGTGCAGCAGTGAATGCAAGATAAATCTTCATTTGACCAATACTCCTTTGACGAACCACTAGGGCCGGTTAGCGGGCCCCAGGGCGTCGCGCTTTTGAGCGCCACCACTAAGGGTACATTAGAAAGTGGTCGACACGGTCAAGCGGAACGTCTTTCGCGGCTCGCGAAACAGATTCTGCGCTCCGTAAGCCTGGATTGCTTCCTGCCAGGTGTAGTCTCCAGCGCCGCCCGGCGGGAACATGTCCCGTGTAATCAGCTCTGCCGAGCAACTCTGCACCTTGCCACCAAGGGTCACATCGTTGCAGTAGGGCCGCTCATAGAGGCGCAATGGATTATAGGCGTAGTAGAGGCGGAATGGCGCGTTCACTACTGGCATGATCACGCCCAGTTCGCCGCCGACCGACATGCGGGGTACGAAATTCGTTCCGGCTATCGGGCGAATGTCCTTCTGGAATCCGACCTGAGAACCGGGAATGCCGCCCTGGCACGATCCATTGTTGTAGACCGGGCAGCCGTAGAGTGGCGCAGTGAGCGACGCGAATCCCTCGGGACTCTGCATGAGCTGACCGCGGTTGGTGGCTACATCGAGGCCGAAGTCGTCGAAGAACGAAAACGTAACCGGTCCGGCAATCGGAATCCGGTACTCCGCATTGGTGGTGAAACTGGTGTCACCGCCGATCGAAGCGATGCCATACACCGGAATGGGCACCTGGATGCATTGGTTCAGCTGCGGATTGGTCGGATCGCGCGGGACGCAGGTGCCATCCGGGTTGGTCAACTGCAC
The DNA here is from genome assembly GCA_003140785.1 of Acidobacteriaceae bacterium. Classification (GTDB taxonomy): domain Bacteria; phylum Acidobacteriota; class Terriglobia; order Terriglobales; family Acidobacteriaceae; genus Telmatobacter. Next base: position 3,568 of record PLKY01000317.1, read on the forward strand.
CGTGACCCGATTGGGCACATAGCCGTAAGGCGTGGCGCCGCGAATATCGAAACCTCGCAGATCCGCCTCGCCGCCAGTGTAGAACCGGTTTTGCGGAGGAGCCACATCGCCGCCGAATCCCTGCACATAACTCAACTGCGCGCGCAGGCCCAGCACGTTGTGTCCGTTCGCTGATGGCATCAGGTAATGCATCGACCGGAAGCTCTTGTACGCCAGCAGGGGGGAAATGTAGCGTACATTTCCATACAAACCGGCAATCTGGAAGACCGCTGAGTATTCTTTGCCGGAGCGCGGACGAAGAGGATTGTTGATCGTGTTGTAAATGTAGCTGAACGAAGTCGAACTGCTGATGATGCCCGCAAGCGCATTGGTTCCCTGAATGCCCGAACGGAAAGAAATGGTCTGGAAGAACGTCTGCGACGCGGTGCTGAACGCCGAGATGGTCGACTTAGTCAGCGAGTAAGTAAAGCCCAGTCGCTGGAAGGCGTGCCGCTTCAGCGGGTAACTCACCGAGAAATTCAAGCCGGTCGAGGCCTGGTTGTAGTTCTGGGTAAGCGACTGCTGCGCAGCGCTCAGGTTGGCCGACTGTCCGGTCGAGGCCTGGTAGTTCTTGGCCGCGTTAAAGTCCTGCTTGTTATTGAAAATCTGGAAGCCCACGTTGATGGGCCGGTTGCGAATGTACGGCTGCGAAAATCCGAACAGGAATTGCCGGCTCACATTGCCCAGGTTGCCCTGCACGCTAAGTGTTTCGCCCAGCCCGAGGAAGTTGTTGGTCTGGTAATTCACTCCAAGGAATGCGCCGGAGAGTCCGCTGACGCCGCCATTCAGGCCGATGGAGTTCTTGCCCTTTTCCTTGACCTTCAGCAACAGATCTACTGTGCCGGCTTCTGGGTTCTGATGTGCCTCGGAATCCTGGTCCACCTTGAGTTGGTCAAAGTATTCCAGCTGGTTCAAGCGCAGCAGGCTGTATTCCCAAAGTTGCGAATTGTAGACCTGGCCCTCTTCGAGCAGCAGCTCGCGGCGAATCACGCGATCGCGCGTGATGGTGTTGCCCTCGAACTCAATCCGCGAAACATAAAAAGGCTTCCCTTCATCGATGTCGATGTTGAGCGAGACTGTCTTCTTCTGCTCGTCGTAACTCAGCTTGGGAATCGCGCCGAAGTTGATATAACCCAACTGGCCGTAAGCCTTCTTCAGGTTGTCCAGGCCCTTGCTGATCGCGGTGGCGTTAAACCACTCTCCGTCTTTGATGACAAAGGTGGCTCGCAGTGCCCGCGCGTTCGTGACGGCCTTGTTGCCGGTGAAGACGATGTTCCCCAAACGGTAGCGACCGCCCTCTTCGATCGGCATCAGGATGTCGATCCTCTTGCCCCTGTTCGGCCGAAAGGTGAACCAGTTCAGCCCGCCCTCGTCGCGAATCTGCGTTTGTGGCTCTTCGACCGCCGCATTGGAATAGCCCTTGTCTCGATAAGCCTGGCGAACGCGCTCGGTGTCTTCCTCGAGCTTTGAGGCGTCATAGGTCTTGGCGAAAAGATTTTCGAAGACGATCGAGTAGGGAATGCCGATCGGCTTCAGGTTCTTCATNNACTGATGGCCATGTTCGGCCAGAATCTGCCGCAGAACCGCTTCGGCCCGCGCAATCTTGGTAGGGTCGAACTGACCCTCCACCGACAGGCCTACCTTTTCCTTTTTAAACCGGTCGAGAATATCCGAGGTGCTGACCGAGTTGTTTCCCTTATAGATGATCTCCCGGATAGTGGGTCGTTCGCGAACGAAGACATTCAGCACTACGCCTTTTTCCGTATCTTCGCGCTCAATCCTCAAGTCTTCGAAATAGCCCGTATTCCAGAGCGAGTTAAAATCGCGCTCGATGGAGACGGGGTCGTATGTATCGCCCGGATGCGTAAAAAGCCGGGCCAGGATAGTCTCCTTGGGGATACGACGATTACCAATGACGCGGATCTGATCGACCGTCTGGGAGGTCTGAGCCATCGCCGCGCATGCCGCAAAAGCCACCAGCAGCATCAGCAAAAGTCTCGAGAACCGAGCCGAAATTCGCCTCGTGCGGGAGATGAAAGCGTGCTTGATCTTCACCGGGCTGCAATCCTGCGGCGAGCACAAGTACTGGTGCGGTCCATTGTCATACTTCACGCGAAGAATATGCACACCCTCAATGCTTAAAATCTGGTACTGCTTTGCGGAAAGACTGATTATATTGGACTGCGGCCACCTCGCCCAAACTCACCGGCCCCATCAACTGACCGGAAACCCGTCTTCCTCGGAATCACTCAGCGGCGCATGATGCTCCATTGAATTCTGGTCGTCCCGCATTACCTTTTCTGTGACGAAAGCTCGTCTGCGGCCGGGCAAATGGGCACCTCTACCAGTCTACCGGAGCCGAGCGGGCCAGAGTCCGTTCCCCACCCCGGGCCCAACCCTGGATCACGATCGTGCTCCACCACGCGCCGTCTGCTTGTTCCTCTGCAGACCTTAGACGCACTGGAGCCTGACATGACATCCTCGCTTCGAAAGGGTTTTGCGAGAATGGAAAGCCGGGCTGAAAGTATCTATGCCTTTTCTGCGCCGTTACTCGACGGCCGCGAGACCAGTCTTGGCGAATTCAAGGGAAAGGTCCTGCTGATCGTCAACACCGCGAGCAAGTGCGGCTTTACACCGCAGTACGCGGGGCTCGAGCGGCTCTACCAGACATACAAAGATGGCGGATTCGCTGTGCTTGGCTTCCCCTCAAATCAATTTGGCCGGCAGGAACCGGGAACAGCGGAAGAGATCGGCGCATTTTGCGAGAAGAACTACGGCGTCAGCTTTCCCATCTTTGCCAAAATCGACGTGAATGGGGCCGCGGCCCATCCGCTGTACTGCTTCCTTAAAGAGCACAAGCGCGGGTTTCTCGGGATTGGGCGAATCACATGGAACTTCGCCAAGTTTCTCGTGGATCGCGATGGCCGCGTCGTGCGCCGCTTCGCGCCGGCCACCGATCCAAAGGCCGTTGCGCCCGCAATTGAAAAACTACTCGAAGAACGGTGAGTGCCGGCGTGCTCCACAATACGACTTCAAGTTTCGAATGAACCGCCGGCCGGTCCAGCATCTCCGCTGCCGTTTTTCCGGTTCGGACTGACAAGCTGCATTCATTCACCGTCCATTCATCCAATAGTCGGCGTCGCTCTGCGGTATGCTTCTTCCAGTCCGGGCGCTTGCGCCAACACGAGAGCACGCTGACCGGGCCATCGCATTGAACAGCGCGACAGGAGAACCACAATGCGCAAGAACCTGCCCATGCTCCTGATCCGAGTGATCGTCGGGCTGGTGTTTCTTACTGAGGGCATTCTGAAATTCGTTCTCCCCAGCGAGCTTGGTTCCGGCCGCTTTGCGCATATCGGACTGCCGTACCCGCACATGCTCGCGCCGTTCGTCGCGGTTGTCGAAATCGTTGCGGGCGCAGCGCTAATGCTCGGCGTCTACGCGGGCGATGCCGCTGTACTGCTGCTCATCGTGATCCTCACAGCGATCTTCACCACCAAAGTGCCGATCCTTCTGGGGCACAACTTCAGCCGGTTCGAGCCGCCAAAGCTTAGTCACTACGGCCTGCTGAGTTTTCTCCACGAAGCGCGCACAGACCTGTGCATGCTCGTGGGCTGCGTCGCCGTGCTTCTCGACAGCGGCTTGACCATGGGCAGCAGCAAACGCATGTTCCAGCGTTAGCGCGACGTCATGCCCGCCCCCCCCAAAAAACTTTCGTTGGGAGAGATNNAAAAATCTTCGTTGGGAGAGATCCTCCGCCTGTTTCTGTGGCTGAGTCTGATCGGTTTCGGCGGCCCAGCGGCCCACATCGCGCTCATGGAGCGTGAAGTGGTGGAGCGGCGCGCATGGTTGTCCCGCGAGCAGTTTCTCGACCTGGTAGGCGGATGCAATCTTCTCCCCGGACCCAGTTCGACGCAAGTGGCCATGGCCATTGGGTACACCCGTCGCGGATGGCCAGGCCTGTTGGCTGCGGGTGTGTGCTTTATCCTGCCCGCATCTTTGGCGACACTGGCACTTGCGTGGGCCTACGTCCGCTACGGCCATTTGCCGCAGGCGCAAGGATTGCTCTATGGAGCCAAGCCGGTGATGGTCGCGATTATTGTCCTTGCCGTTTGGCGTCTCGCTCGCATGGCGCTGCATGGGTGGACTGTCGGGTTGCTCGGCGCCGCGTGCTTTGCTGCGGCCCTCGCCGGCGCTCCACCAATCGCCATTCTCCTCGTTGCGGGTGGACTGTTGCTCGCGCTTGCATGGCAGAAATCGCGGCAGAACTCCGCAAGGGGAGTGATCTGGCTGTCGGCAGGTTGGGGCGGCGCGGGAGCTGCTGGCTTGGGCGGTGCCGCCGGGCTGGTCTCGATCGGCCTCACGTTCCTCAAGCTCGGCGTGGTGGTCTTCGGTTCAGGCTATGTGCTGCTGGCGTTTCTCCGCGACGACCTCGTGAACCGGCTGCATTGGATCACCGAACCGCAGTTGCTCGACGCCATCACCGCGGGACAAGTCACGCCCGGCCCGGTCTTTGCCACGGCGACCTTTCTTGGCTACCTGCTGCACGGTTGGTCCGGCGCAGTTGTCGCCACCGTGGCGATTTTCTTGCCATCATTTTTCCTGGCGGGCGCGGTGGGAGCACTGGCCGGCCGCATTCGCAAGTCAAAGCTGGCAGCCGCATTCATTGACGGCGTCAATGCGGGTGCGGTTGCGTTGATGGCCGAGGTTGGACTCATGCTGGGTAAGGCCACGTTCATCGATGGCTGGACATGGGCGATCGGCTTAGTGAGCGCCCTGCTCCTGCTGCGCTTCCAGGTGAACGCAACCTGGGTCATTTTGGCTGGCGCGGCCATCGGGATTCTGCTGCGCGGATTGCATTGAAACGCGGAAATCAGCTGTCAAACCGATAAGCACTGATGGCCGCACCCATGGGCTCATCCGAGAAGATGCGTTTTCCGGGCCCATCGCCGCCCGCCCCGGCAGCCACCAATAGAGGAATCAAGTGATCCTCACGCGGGTGGGCGTAGGTTGCAAAAGGAGCCTTGCGCCAATCGGTCAGCAACGGATTGCGTTTTGAGGCAGGAGATTCAACCGTCCGCGTAAGCCATGCATCGAATGCGCGGGCGCGTTCCTTTGTCTCCGGCCGCAAATACGCCCGCAGGTTGTGAAAGCTCATTCCGCTGCCCACGATGAGAACGCCTTCGTCGCGTAGGGGAGCCAGCGCTCGCCCCGCAGCCAAATGCGTTGCCGGATCCAGTGAACCAACCAGCGAAAGCGTGACCACAGGAATCTCCGCTTGTGGGAACGCCACCTTCAACGGCACAAAAACTCCATGGTCGAAGCCGCGATCCGGGCTGATTGCCGAGGGCAGGCCAGCATGTTTGAGAAGATTTGCCACGGTTTCCGCCAATGCAGGGTCTCCCGAAGCCGGCCAGGTGAGCCGATACGTGTGCTCGGGAAAGCCGGAGTAATCGAAGATCAATTCAGGCTTCGCCGCCGCGCTTGCCTTGAAAGTAGGCTCTTCCCAGTGACCGCTGATCACCACCATCGCCTTGGGCGGAGCAGGCAATGTGGCAGCAATACCTTCCAGAAACCGCTGCGTGGCATGCCAGGTATCCGCAGGTCCCCAGGTCCAGTCCATGAAAAAGCACGGACCTCCGCCATGGGGAAGAAAGAGAACGGGCTGACGTGCCGAACCAATGACCATGCGCTTCTCCATTCGGGTGCACACAAACAGGATAGTTGTTCAACCAACTATCTGAAGGATGTGTCAGCTCCCTTGGAGGATTCATGCGCGGCAGTTGTCGAGGGACGGACAATGAAGCAGACGAGCCGTCTCCGGTTGCAGGGCATTCAGTACGGGAGAACTGCTCTGATCCGAACTTCGCTCGACTAGCTCTCTTTGCGGTAGAGCATATCGCGGATCGCGTTGCGCCGGGCAGTGTTCAGTTCGGTGTCGCCGGTACTAAGCCCGGAGCCGGGAGTCTCGGTCTCCTCCGGTTCGCTGCAGGAAGGGCAGCGGTTGGCGAACCCAGGCTTGCCGGGACGCAGCTCGAATTCCTCTCCGCAGATTGCGCATGTTTTGATCGGAAACGGCATAGCGTTTCTATGGTAAAACGAGGCGGCATTTTTTTCGAGTCCTCACCGCTCGGGTCCGTTGAAGTCTATTCAATGGCAAAGACCGCATAGACGGTAGCTTCTTCGCGAACTGTTTGCGGACGGATTTCGAGGGCAGGTGCGAAGACTTCTCCAGCAACGCCAGCCGATTCACCCCCACCGCCCCCACCCGCCATTGCAGGCCTTGCAAAGTAGATGCGTGCATTGGGAGTCTCATTGCTTGCGTAGATCAGCGCACCCAGTTTCGCGTTCAGACCCTCAGCCATATGGCTCTCAACCGCGCGGGCTTTTACAAGCGCGGCTTCGGCTGCCTTGGCCTGCAGGGATTTGCGATCAGAAAGCCTCCACTCGATTGCACCGCTTTGGTTGGCTCCTGCCGCGATCGCGATGCGAATCACTTCGGCGGCAGTTTTGGGGGTCGAGGATACCTCCCAGGATTGCCGAAAAACAAACTGCCTCTTCGCGCGTTGATCGGACGTTGCTTTCTCATCGAACTCCGTGTTTCGCTGCAAGCCCTGAGCCGAGCTCTCAATGCTCTTGTCTCCGACTCCAGCTTTGTGAAGGGCATCTAGAACAGCTTGTGAAAGCTTGCCTGCATCCGCATAAGTGCTCTGGGAATCGGGACCGAATATTTCGAAGCCAACGGTGATGGCGGCAATATCCGCGACGGTCGTTGCCTCATCGGTCGTGCTGATGGCGATGGTCTTGTTATCACGATTGATCTGGATTGTTTGCGAGTTCGCTTCCAAACCGAATGCAGCAACCAAGACGAAATAGACGAGAGCTTTTGAAAAACGCATCGGAAGATTGCCTCCTCGAACGCAACGAAACATCCTAGTTGATCGTCTTGGCGTATCTCTCGCCGAATTGCCGCAGCTTTGCCAAGGTCGCAGCGGCCTGCCCGGAATCTATGGCCTCAGCCCCCTGCGCAACGCCCTCTTTTAGATCGCCCGCCAACCCTGCAGCCACCAGCGCGGCAGCCGCGTTGAGCAAGACAATGTCGCGCCGCGCGCCCGTGATCCCAGTGAAAACGTCGTAGAGCAGTGCAGCATTAGTCGCAATGTCGCCACCCGCAAATTCTTCCAACTTCGCGCGGGGCAGCCCAGCCATCTCCGGTGTCACGCGTGCGCCCTTCAACTCCGGTGGGCCTCCGGTAGGGGACTCTTCAATACGCGCAACGACGGACTCGCCGGTCGTGGTCAGCTCATCGATGCCATCGGTTCCGTGCACTACAAATGCGCGCTTGGCTCCGAGTGCAGCAAGCGTCCGGCCCACCAGCAGCACGCGGCTCGGTGCCAGCACTCCGATCACCTGCGACCGTGCCCCTGCCGGGTTGGTCAGCGGTCCGCAAAGATTAAAGATTGTGCGGAAGCCCAGCGCGCGGCGCACCGACCCCACGGCTTTCATCGCCGGATGGTAGAGCGGCGCAAACAGAAACATGAAGCCCGTCTTCCGCAAACACTCCGCAGCCATCTCAGGGCCGAGCGCAATCGGCACGCCCAGCGCTTCCAGCACATCGGCAGACCCGGCCTGCGAAGTCATGGCGCGATTGCCGTGCTTCGCAACTTTGGCGCCCGCGGCCGCGGCCACCAGTGCCGCTCCAGTAGAGATGTTGAACGTCAGCGGCCCCCCGCCGCCGGTGCCACACGTGTCCACCAACTCGGCGCGCTCTTCATCTGTGAGCGGAACAGTGATGGCTCGCGCGCGCATCGCCTCGACGAATCCCGCCAACTCCGGCGCCTGCTCGCCGCGCGTGGCCAGCACGGTCACTAACGCCGCAGTCTCTACCTCAGAGGCTTCGCCCGACAGAATCTCATCGAGCACGGCGGCTGCCTGCTCGCGCGTCAGCGCCGCGCCGTCCTCGGCCAGCGGCTTCAATTGATCCTTCAATACGCCCATCTCTCATTATGGTAATTCCCGCGTGTGTGATGCCGTCACAGAGAGTAAAAGCGGCCCACGTCCGTTTGCGAGGCGTTCGTAGCGCAAGATACTATTTCAGTACCGCTGTTCCATCCGCATTGGCCTGGTGCAATTGCGCCCGGATCGAGCGACTCCAACCTCAGCGGATGGGTCGGTCCCAACCAAGATGAAAATTCACGAGTATCAGGCGAAAGAAATCCTGGCAAAATACGGCGTCGCCGTGCCCAAGGGCGAAGTGGCCAACACATTGGAAGACGCGGCGGCAGTGGCCCGCACGCTGTTTGCCGAGGGCGCCAGCGGCGTGGTGGTCAAGGCCCAGATTCATGCCGGCGGCCGCGGCAAAGGCGGCGGCGTCAAGGTCGCCAAGACGCGCGAGGACGCAGAACTGTACGCCAAGAACATTCTTGGCATGCAACTGGTGACGCACCAGACTGGCCCGCAGGGACAAAAAGTGCAGCGGCTCCTGATTGAAGAGACGGCAGCCATCGATCGCGAACTCTACCTAGGCATCGTGCTCGACCGCGCCACCGGCAAGCTTGTCTTTATGGCCTCAAAGGCGGGCGGCATGGAGATTGAAGAAGTCGCCGCGAAGACGCCCAACGCCATCTTCAAAGAAAGCATCGATCCTGCCATCGGCTTCGGCGCATGGCAGGCGCGCAAGCTCGCTTTCGCGCTTGGACTCAAATCGACGCAGATCAACCAGGCTGTCGGATTCTTCCAGAGCCTCTACAAAGCCTTCGTCGATACCGACGCGTCTTTGCTGGAGATCAACCCCTTCATCACCACCAAAGACGACAAGCTCTTTGCCCTCGACGCGAAGATCAACTTCGATGACAACGCGCTCTTCCGCCATGCGGACATCAAGGCGCTGCGCGACGTCGCCGAAGAGGACCCGTTGGAGGTCGAAGCCAGCAAGTACGCGCTGAATTACATCAAGCTCGACGG
>PLKY01000317.1:12641-30444 GCA_003140785.1 Acidobacteriaceae bacterium
GGCTTGAAGGCACCAACGTCGAAGAAGGCCGCAAGATTCTCAAGGATTCAGGTTTGAATTTCCAGGTGGGTGCAACGATGAAGGATGCAGCCGAATTGGTCGTAAGGGCAGCGAAAGGCGTGGTGGCTTAGATGTCAGTACTCGTAGGCAACGACACGCGGCTCATCGTGCAAGGCATCACCGGCAAGGAAGGAACTTTTCACGCGATGGGCTGCGCGGAATACGGCACCAAGGTGGTTGGCGGCGTGACGCCCGGCAAAGGCGGCACAAAACACGAGGGCTGGCCGGTGTTCAACACCGTCACCGACGCCGTCGCAAAGACAGGCGCCAATGCAACCATGATTTTCGTACCCCCGCCGTTTGCTGCCGATGCCATTCTCGAGGCAGAGGACGCGGGGATTCCTCTCATCGTCTGCATCACCGAAGGCATTCCGACGCTCGACATGGTGAAGGTCTGGGCCAAGCTGAAGACTTCCAGGTCCCGCCTGATCGGGCCTAACTGCCCCGGCGTGATTTCTCCTGGCAAAGCCAAGATCGGCATCATGCCTGGTCGCATTCACAAAGAAGGGTCCGTTGGAATCGTCTCGCGCTCAGGCACGCTCACCTACGAAGCCGTGCATCAACTCACGCAACGTGGCATCGGCCAGTCAACGGCCATCGGCATTGGCGGCGACCCTATCATCGGCACCACGCACATTGACGCGTTGCGCTTGCTCAACGACGACGCCGGCACCGAAGCCATCATCATGATTGGCGAGATTGGCGGGTCTGCGGAGGAGGCTGCCGCGGAGTTCGTGAAACAGCATGTGAAGAAGCCGGTGGTTGGTTTCATCGCCGGGCAGACCGCGCCTCCGGGCCGCCGCATGGGCCACGCCGGAGCGATCATCAGCGGTGGACAGGGCACAGCCGCGGACAAAATGAAAGCCATGACCGCTGCCGGCATTCACGTCGTCGTGTCTCCAGCCGAAATTGGCGCGACGCTGGCGAAGGTAATTGGACAAGCTTGAAGCAGATCCTAAAACTTCGGTCAAGATGAACTATGAGAAATTTAAAGTATGACTTTAAATTTCTCATACTAATCTGCAGTGCATTACGAAGCTTTGACAGCGTTGATTTCTGCCGAAAAACGCTCGATCGTCAGTGCCTCCGCTCCCTTGGCTAAAGCAGAGAAATCTCTTCCGGTATTCGAGTGCCGGTGAACGACAATGCGACGCGCGGCGCGATTGCCGCTGACGCGCGCGAGAGAAAGCATCGGTGCGGCCATGGATGGTTGCACGGTTTTCGTCGCCTTTGCTTCAACAAGCCAAAAGCGCGCATGGGGCTGAGGCACCAGAAAATCGATCTCAAGTCCCTGCTGGTCGCGAAAATAGTAGAGTTCCTTCCTTCGGCCTCGATTGATCTGGCTTTTGAGGATCTCGGCAGCCACACTTCCTTCAAAGATCGAACCGAGAAAAGGCGACCTTTCCAATTCGGGCTGAGATTGGATGCCGAGGAGATGGCAGGCCAGGCCTGTGTCGCACCAATAGATTTTTGGTGACTTAACGAGGCGTTTGCCAAAGTTTTCAAAGTAGGGAGGCACCAAAATGATTTGCCCGGTAATTTCCAGAATGTGAATCCATTCGGAGATGGTGGGGACGGACACGCCCAGCGGGGCGGCAAGATCCGATCGGTTGAGCATCTGCCCATGGCGGCTGGCGATCAACGAAAGAAAACGGCGAAATGTGGGCAAATCACGCACATTGGTGACCGACCGGACATCGCGCTCGATGTACGTCTGTAGATAGGAGGAGAACCATAATTCCCGGCCGCGGGGGCGCAGCACAACTTCGGGAAAGCCGCCCAGCAGCAGGCTCACCCTGGGGCTCTCTGCAAGGCTGAACGGCAAGAGCTGCAAAATCGCTGCACGGCCGGCCATCGACTCAGTAATGCCCTGCATAAGTGGAGCTTCCTGCGAGCCGGTAAAGAGCCACTGCCCCATCTTGCGGGGCCGAGCATCGATCATTGAACGCACATAATCGAGCAATCGCGGTGTGTTCTGAATCTCGTCGAAAATCACCGGTGGGCGAAGGCTCTCGATAAATGCGCGTGGGTCACTTCGGACGCGGTCCTGGATATCGGGATCTTCGAGCAACACGTATTGTGCGACCGGAACAGACGAACGGAGCAGTGTCGTCTTCCCCGAGCGGCGGGGTCCGGTGACCACCACTGCCGGGAAGCGGCGCAGTGCCGCCGCGAGATGAGAAGCGATCAGGCGTGGAACAATGGCCACTTGATAATATTAAGATAGAACTTTAAAAAGCTCAAATCAATAATCGAGACTAATGCAATCTCGATCGCCGCGGTCTACGGCTTCGGAGTAATCCAATCGACAACTACGTTCCGTAGGGCACTTCTTATCGTGGATGCGAGACCGTGCCCACAGGGACGGTCAGTCCTACCACACCCGGCACGGCTTCGGATCCACCATCTTGTCCGTCTTCTTGCAGCTGAAGCTTTTCGCAAACTCGGGCAGGTCCGTGAGCACCGTATTGGTTCGGTACTCATCGGGCGCATGCGGATCGGTTTGCGCCTGCGTGCGCAGTTGTTCAGGCCTCGTCTGCGTGCACCATTGCTGCGCATAGGCAATCCAGAAGCGTTGGTCCGGCCTGTAGCCATCTGTCTTCGCGTTCATGTCCAGATGCGCGTCCTGCACCTTATCGAGCCATGCCAGCCACGCGAGCCACAACCCGCCCAAATCAGCGAGATTCTCGCCCACCGTTAGCTTGCCATTCAGGTGCACTCCTGGTACCGCTTCGACGGCGTCGTATTGCTTGACCTCGCAATCCGCGCGTTCGTTAAATTTTTGCTCGTCTTCTTTCGTCCACCAGTCCTTCAGGTTTCCATCTTTGTCAAATTGTCGGCCCTGGTCGTCGAATCCGTGGGTGAGTTCGTGTCCGATGGTCGAGCCCATGTCCCCGTAGTTGGCCGCATCGTCTTCCTTGTCGCTGAAGAAGGGTGGCTGAAAATAGCCAGCAGGAAAGTTCACGTTGTTCTGTTGCGGATCGTAGTACGCATTGACCGTGGGCGGCGACATCAACCATTCGCTCTTATCCACCGGCTTGCCAATTTTGGCCAGGTCGCGTGCAAACTCGAATTCCGTTACCCGCTCCTCATTGCCCAGCACGTCGCCGCGGACGATTTCGAGCTTGGAGTAATCGCGCCACTTGTCCGGGTAACCGATCTTGTTCATCACGGTGTGAAGCTTTTCCTTGGCCTTCACCTTGGTCTCCGCGCTCATCCAGTCCAAACCGTCAACGTCCTTGTCCATCGCCTGTTCAATCGCGAGTGTCATCTCCAGCGCGTGCTGCTTCGCATCCGGCGGAAAATATTTCGCGACATACACCTGGCCCAACGCTTCGCCCATTTCGCCGTCGATGCGGCTCGTGCACCGCTTCCAACGCTCCTGCTGCTTCTCCGCGCCGTTCAAAACATGCGAGTAGAAATGCCATGATTCCTCGTCGAATGCTGTCGGCATGCTTGTTCCGGCAAAAGTATGCAGCAGGTGCCAGCGCAGGTATGTCTTGATCTGGCCCAAAGGGGTATCGCCAAGCAATGCGTTGAATTCTGCGAAGAATTTTGGCTCCATATCGTTCATCTTGCCGGAGGATGGCGCATGCGTAGCGTCAACGTATTCGCGCATCGAGAAATGCGTCAGCTGCTTGCTGAAATTGTCGAGGTCGGTTGGGTGATTCAGATTTTGCGGGTCGCGCTGTTCGGTGATCGTCAGCGAAGCCTTGGCCAGCCGCGTCTCGATCGCGAGCACGGTGCCGGCATCCCTGTGAGCCTGCACGTCAGGTTCGCCGGCCAGCGCAAATATCTTGCTTACGTGATCGAGGTACGCCGTCCGCTGCTCCACAGATTTGGCGTCGGTGCGCGTGTAGTAGTCGCGCTCGGGTAGCCCGAGGCCGGCCGCCCCATAAAAACTGATTACGGAGTTGGCATCGGCATAATCCTGGTTGGAGCCCATTCCAAAGAAAGCGTTCACGCCGATTGTTTGCAAATGTCCAACCAGAGCAGGCAATTCCGCCAACGATTTCAGCGCAGCTATCCGGTCGAGCTCCGGCTGCAATGGCGCCATGCCCTCCTTGTCGATCGCGGCCGTATCCATGCAACTCGCATATTCGTCGCCAATTTTCTGCTCATTCGGCGTCCGCGAAGGTGAAGCAATCGCTGCCTGTTCGAGAATCTGTTTCAAATGGAGCCGGTTTAGTTCATATAACTCGGTAAAGCGGCCGTACGAAGTCTGATCGGGAGGCAACGGGTTGCGCTTGAACCATCCATTGCAGCTATAGCGATAAAAGTTGTCGCACGGGTCCACGCTTTTGTCGATCAGGGATGGATCGAAAACGCGAAGTTCGGTCGTTGCAGGGGCGGCGGAAGCTGCGGTCTGGCAAGAACCATGGGCTGGAAGAAGCGCGGCCACGAGCGCAAGACATCCAAGACGCGCACAACAACAAACGGAGAGACGCAGGATGCGAAACATGCCGAAACTCTATCAGATTTCCGTCGTTCGGCTTTCGGGCTTGAAGGGCCATTACAATCATGGATGGGCCAAAGCGGTTCCACAATTGCCGTCCCCCGAAAGCACTGCGGCCAAGTGGCATTTTCCTTAAGAAAANNGGTCAGCAAAGGCTATACAGGAGCGATCCTGGCCGAAATTGAAAAAGCCGGATTCAAACTCGTCGCGATCAAGAAGGCATCTATTTCTGTAGCGCAAGCGAAGGGGTTTTACCATGTGCACGTCCAGCGTCCGTTCTTCAACGATCTTTGCGCATTCATGTCATCCGGCCCGCTGTTTCTCATGGTCCTCGAGAAAGAGAATGCAATCGCGGACCTGCGCAAGCTGATGGGCGCCACCAATCCCGCCAACGCCGACGAGGGAACGATCCGCAAAAAATTTGCGGGCTCGCTCCAGGAGAACGCCATCCACGGTTCCGATGCTGAAGACACGGCTGCTTTCGAGATCGGTTATTGGTTTGCTGGATATGAGCTGATTTAAAGACCAATCGCCGCCGAAGGATTCCGCGAATCTGCACCGCGAGCAAAATAGTGCCTGGAGCTAAGAACCTTCTACACTAATCTCCGAACAGGTCATCGATTTTGAGCCGCAGCGCAGCGACTTCTTTCCGCAACTCCGCAACGTCGGATTCCAATTGCGTGATGCGATCGTTTTCTACGGCGGAGGATGGTACCCTTGCCGGCTCGCCCGCCGTCACCGGTGAGGCGCCCACTTCCCCCGATAGCAAATGCATATAACGCGATTCCTTGGTGCCGGGCTGGCGCGGCAATACCGCTGCGAGCGGCGGCTCGCGCTCCATCAGCTTTTGCAGTCCGCCGAGTACGTCGCCAATCTCCTCGAACCGATGCATGCGCTCGGTGCGGCCACGCAGTTCGCCCGGTGTCTGCGGCCCGCGCAGCAGCAGCACGCACAGCAGCGCTGTTTCAGCGCGGCTAAAGTTGAATGCTTCGCCGAGCCAGTGCTCATACTTGGTTACGCGGTTGTCTGCGCCGCGTGCCGGTCCCGCCAATCGCTGCTCCTGCAACCCGTTCAGCGCATCGCGTACTTCGTCTTCACGCAAATCCATCACCGGCTCGCGATTCGATCGCTGATTGCACGCGTTCACCAGAGCATTGAGGGAGAGCGGATAATAATCCGGGGTCGTTATTTCCTTCTCAATAAGCGCTCCCAAGACGCGTGCTTGAGCAGCATCCAGCACAATTGGTTCCGTTGGCGGCATAAGTCCATTCTGCCATTCGCCGTCAGCAAATTGTTACGCATGATCCTGCGAGTGCGGTTCGACTCGACCCGGCAGCACTGCGCAAAGAATGCGCAGCCCGCTTTTCCACACCCCCGCTGGACTCTGCGATACTAGATCGTTATGCTGATCGCCGATCTGCAAGAAGCCGCACAAAAGATAGCTGGATTCCTCGCCAATCTCAACAAGCTGGGCGGTCTGCGCCTCAAATACCGCATCACGGCGGGTGACGGCGCGCGCGATCCCGAGGGCCTTGAATCGCGCCAGATCTACGTGGAACTGGGTGGGCTCGATGTTGCGCTCGTAACGCAGCACAATGGCGAACTGCTGCAGGCGCTTGAGACCCTTGCATCACAGATGCTTCGCCTCGATCAGCGCGAGCACGACCTGGTGAGTTTCGATGCCGGCAACTTCAAAGCGTTGCGCGCGCAGGAACTGCGTATGGCCGCCGAGACCGCTGCGGAAAAGGTTCGCAAATCCGGCATCCCCTATGCTTTTCCCCCAATGAATAGCCGCGAGCGCCGCCTGCTCCACCTGGCTTTTCGCAGCTTGGAAGGCGTGGAGACAGCAAGCTCGGGCGAAGGGCAGGATCGCTTTCTTGCCGTCTATCCCCAGGGCAAGACAGACCTGCCGGTCGCGGCACCGGTCAAACCGAGAGGCTTCGAGCGCAGACCTCGACGGTAGCGCAGCCGGTATTGCGCCGTGTGTATGCCACAATACCCGCAATGAAGATTCTCAGACTGCTGCATTTTCTTGCCCTCGCCGCGTCTCTCGCCTGCGCGCAAAAACGCCTCGTGCTCATCGATCAGGACGGTTCCGGTCCCGGCGGATCGAACCAAATGGCCATCCTGTCGCTGCTTCAGTCGCCGCAGGTAGAGGTTCTGGGCATCACCATGGTGACCGGCAATGCGTGGCGCGACGAAGAAACGCTGCACACGCTGCGCATGCTCGAACTCACCGGCCACTCCAACGTCCCTTTGGCCAAAGGCGCCGTCTTTCCTCTCGTTCGCACGCAGCAAGAGGCGCAACTCACTGCGGCGATCGACGGCAAGGTCACATGGCTCGGCGCCTGGGGACAAGGGCCATCGACGCTCGTCGAGACCGCGCACGGTGTCACTCCTGTTACCCCCGACAACCTTCAGGCTCACGGACCCTACGAGATTCCGCCGCTGCCCGAAGGCCAGCCCACCCTCAAGCCGATTGAAGAAGACGCCGTTCACTTTCTCATTCGCCAGGTGCGCGCGCATCCGCACCAGGTGACGATCTACGCTGCAGGGCCGATGACCAACATCGCTCTGGCTATTTCCATCGATTCCGAATTCGCCGGGCTCACACAAGGGATTGTGCTGATGGGCGGCAGTCTCAATCCACAAACCGACGATCCTGAATTTGCAACCGATCCGCGCCACGAATTCAATTTCTGGTTCGACCCTGAAGCCGCACATATCGTTCTGCGTGCCGATTGGCCGCGTGTCGACGTCACTACCGTCGATGTCTCCATCAAAGCGCCGTTCACGCAAAAGATGCTCGACGAGATTTCAAAATCGCAGTCGCCCACGGCGCGCTACATCGCCGCCTGGAGCCAGGACCGCTACTACATGTGGGACGAACTGGCCGCGTGCGCGTGGCTCGCTCCCACGCTCATCACGAAGGAATCTGTGCTCTACATGGACGTCGATCTCAGCCACGGGCCAGCTTATGGCGACACGCTTACATGGACCGAGAAGCTGAAGCCCGCAACCGGCGTGCGCCTGGTCCACGCACAGGTTGACGTCGATCTGCCCCGGTTCCAAAAAATGTTTGTGGGGCTCATGACGGGAAACAACTAAGACCATCGGCCTAAAGAAAAACGGAATTGCTCATGGCTCCCGAACGCAGCGCCGATAGGCGTTGAGGTGAGCAGATGGCGCAAATCACAAATTCTTGTCCTTGCCGTTCTTTTTGCCCGGCACGGCACGCACACAAGAGCCAGTCAACGCATCGTTGTTCGCGATAACCAGGCCAACTTTCCCAGCCAAGCAGGAAACTGTAGCCAGCCTCGACAAGACGTTCCGAGTCATCGCGTGGCCAGCCTATGGCATTGTGCCGAGCCGCGACTCCGCGATGGGCGATCCAAGGGCTCTCGGCAGGACTGAGAAATTTGTGTTGGCGGGCGAGCGTTTCGGTTTTCTGGCCGATATAGCGACCACGGAGCTTGGCTTGCGGTCCCGCTGTCATGAAGCCGACCCCTTGAATACACTCTTCGGAAACCGAAATCAGCTCGGAGTTCTCAGCTCGATGACGGCGTGGGAGCTGGGTTCTTCCTATACGTCGGTTGCGATTCCGCGATGGTTCGAGCATACCCGCTACCGTAAACCGGCACGCATCGCTGCCCTCCTTGGCGACGGCCTGTTCGCCGCCGATCGCGCAAGAACATCCGTTCGGAATCTCCAGATCGTTCGATGAACCCGTTTACGCGCAGTTGGATCTCGATTTGTCGTGAATTCAGCAAACTTTCGTGGACCTCATGACTCAACGAAAGTAACGAAATTGGAAGAGCCGCGCTCGCTCAAAGCCCGGTTCGGCAGCCGATCACCCCGCAGGGCCCGTCAAATTCTTGCAGTAACCCATTAGTGTGTGACCGTAGTGCCAGAAGCGAGCACTTTCGTGGGCCGTTTCCATCGCCAAAGTAGTATGGCTGCGCACGGCTCTTTGCGAGAGACTGAACCTGTCATCGTTCAGGGGTGTAAGTTCTGTGAGCAATACGACGAAATCACGAGTTGTTGTTCTTATGCTGGGTGCACTTCTGGGCGTCGCTCAACTGCATGCAGAGGATGCGTCGTTCACTGAGCCACCATCCGCCCCCACGCCCCAGCAGGCAACACGTTTGGATAAGACGCTCCGCATCTTCGCCTGGCCCGCCTACAGCTTGAATCCGAAATTCGTTCCCACCGGGGAGGATCGCTCGAAGCTCGGACGAACCGAAGAATTCGTTTTGGCCGGCGAGCGGCTTGGCTTTTTGGCGGACGCGACGACAACCCAGTTGGGCATGGGCCACGGGCAAGAGGGCGACCCGATGAACACACTTTTTGGAAGCAACAACCGGGTCGGTGTGGCCAGCTCCATGACGGCATGGGAACTCGGCTTCGCCTACTCGTCCGTAACGGTTCCTCGCTGGTTCCAACATACCCGTTACCACAAGGCGGCGCAGATCGTCGCAATCGCCGGGGGCAGTGCGCTGACAGGGTTTCGCGTGAAGATGGCAATGCAGAATGCGCAATTCATAAAGTAGTGCCTATCTTATAGAGACAGAGGGCGCTTTCTCGATCGAGAAAGCGCCCTCTATTCTTTTCCTGGAATTCTGCTTATCCGTTCAACTGTTCCTGCAGCTTATTCAGCGTGCGGTGCAGATCCTTGTCAGTGCGCCGATGTTCGTCGATCTTGCCGATCGAGTGCATCACCGTGGTGTGGTGCTTGTTCCCAAATTGACGGCCGATCTCCGGCAAGCTCGCTTCCGTCATCTGCTTGGCCAGGTACATCGCGATCTGGCGCGGCACAACCACGTTGCGTGAGTTGTTTTTCTGCTTCAGGTCGCTCACCTTCATGCCGAATTGCTCGGCCACGGCGCGCTGAATCGACTCGATCGTGATCTTGCGAACCTGCATGTCGATGAACTGCTTCAGGCACTGCTGCGTTGCCACCAGCGTAATTTCCATCCGATTCAGCTGGCACCAGGCGATGAGCCGCACCAAGGCTCCCTCAAGCTCGCGCACGTTGGTGCGCACATTCGACGCGATGAAGAGCGCTACATCGGTCGGCAACACTACCTGCTCAGACTCCGCCTTCTTTTGCAGGATGGCCACCTTGGTCTCAAGATCGGGCGGCTGAATATCGGCGATCAGGCCCCATTCAAACCGCGAGCGCAAACGGTCCTCAATCTCTGCGAGTTCCTTCGGCGGGCGGTCCGACGCGATCACGATCTGCCGCATGCTTTCGTGGAGCGCGTTGAAGGTATGGAAGAATTCCTCCTGCGTCCGCTCCTTCTGCGCGATGAACTGAATGTCGTCGATAAGCAACACGTCGACGGTGCGGAAACGATCGCGGAAGCTCGTCATCCGGTCGTTGCGCAGCGAGGTAATCATTTCGTTGGTGAATTTTTCCGCGGAAACGTAGCAGATATTAGCCACAGGCTGGCGCCGCTTCACTTCGTGCCCGATCGCGTGCATCAAGTGCGTCTTGCCCATACCGACGCCGCCATAGAGGAACAGCGGGTTGTAGGCCCGTGAAGGCCGCTCAGCGACCGCGAGGGACGCGGCGCGCGCGAACTGGTTGCCATTCCCGATTACGAAGTTATCAAAGGTATAGCGCGAATTCAGCTGCGCCGCAGTGGACCAATCGAAGCGGGCCTGCTCCGGTGCACGATGATTTGGGGCAGGTGGAGGCGCGGTGGGCGCGTGCGCGGACAACGGGCCGAATCCGCCATCCTTCCGCTGCGGGGGGATGGAAGGATCTTCGCTCGCCGTCACGAAAACGACATCGTCGAATTCAAGCGACTGCAGATCGATCGCTTCCTGAATCAAGTCGCCGTACTTGTCGCCGATATGTTGAAACTCTGCCGAAGGCACACGCACGTAAAGCGTGCGACCCGCCGCATGACTGTAGCGCGTGGGCTTGAGCCACGTCTCATACGATTGGCGGATGACCTTTTTTTCGAGGGCCCCGAGAATCTGGAGCCAGGGATTAAGTGCCGCAGCCGGCGAAATAGCGAATACCATCGACCGAGTCCTTGCCTGCGTCGCCTATGTATGGCCGTAACGGTTCATCTGCCCGGTTTAGGCAATGGCTCTCTCCACAATGAGGCATACGCTCACTGTCGAGTTGCTTATCAAAAGCTGCCTGGTCGCCGTGTTTAGTCCCTGACCTGCAATTCGGGACACCGGATGATTCTCGTTCCGTGGGACGCTTGGAATCTTTCCTGAACGGACCCGATAGTAGCACATTCAGAGGTCATTGCAATCCCCCATTCACAATAGTTTGCCGAATCTCTTTCAGGTTGCACCATCGATGGTGAAAGCTCAAAAAAAGTTTCGAATTTCACGTTCGATGTTCAATTGCGCACGGACTTTTGCCGATCGTTTTCGAGGCCGTTTTTCTTCGCGACCTCGGCTTGGTCACACTCTCGATTCCTGCTCAAGCTGGATTCCTGACTCAACCTGCGATACACTTAGTACTTGCCGTTAAGGCGCAGATTTCTCAAGGACTCAGGAGCGCATTTCAATGCCCAAGCGCACATTTCAACCCAACCGCCGCAGCCGCGTAAAGAAGCACGGCTTTCGCGCGCGCATGAAAACCAAAAGCGGCGCAGCAGTGCTCAGCCGCCGTCGCGCCGCCGGACGCAAGCGCGTCTCGGTCAGCGCCGGATTCCGCGATTAAGCAATGTCCCGCCGGTTTGGCCGGATCCCCTTGCCGTTGATTCCGGTGCGTTGCCAGTTTTCTCCGGCACTTTCATTGAGCATCTCTAACAATCGAAATCCCCTCGGCGGTGTGCACGGGTCGTCTACGCGCACCCTCTCGATGTCGGGCGCGCGCTTGCTCAAACATGCCGACTATCAGCGGGTCTACGCAGCCAGCCGCAAGCGCCAGTCGGCATCCATGAGCTGGTTTCTCGCACCACAATCGGAACCGGTCCCTAAGCCGATCTGTGGACTGATCCCTGGCCCGCGCGTTGGGCTCACCGCCGGCAAGGTGCTCGGCAAGGCCCACGAGCGCAATCGCATCAAGCGCCGCATGCGCGACATTCTGCGCCGTCACGTAGATCTGCTTCCCGTTGGCTTCGACCTCGTCCTCCATCCGCGCCGGTCGGTGCTGACTGCAGAATTCTCGAAACTAGAAGCCGAGGTCGTGCGTATCCTTGGACAGGCAAACGCGGAAGCGGCGCGCATTGCGCAGCCAGCCGCGCCAAAGCCAATCGTATGACGCGCATTTTGCTGGCAATCCTCGGGTTCTACCGCCGCTGGCTCTCGCCGGCTCTGCATTCGCTGAGTCCGGGCGGTTGCCGTTTCGTTCCCACGTGTTCCGAGTACGCGGCCGTAGCGATCGCCAACCATGGACCCTTGCGGGGCGTAGGCCTCGCCATTTGGCGTCTGCTTCGCTGCCATCCCTTGAGCCGTGGGGGACTCGATCCAGTACCGCCCGCCGCCACCCCTTTTCCGCACGAACCGTTACCATAGACAGAGAGGCGCTCTTGCTCGCGCCTTTTCTCCAACGACAGGAAGTTCCCTTTGCCCGAAATTCGCAATCCAAACTTAGAGTCGCAAGGTCCCGGCGGTGGTGGCAGCAACGGCGGCGATTTCCGCAGCCTGACCACATTCGCCTTCTTAGCGGTCATTCTTTTCCTGGCATTTCAATACTTCAAGCCCAAACAGGACACGCCTCAGCCCACGCCCCAGACGCAGCAACGTTCCGCGCAGCCCGCTGCCGCAAGCCAGCCCCAATCGAGCGCCGAGTCCGCATCGCCAGCCCAGTCTTCGGGAACCGCGCCCGCAATTGCCGCCGCAGCGGAAACCGAAACAACGGTTGAAAATGAGCTCTATCGCATCGTCTTCACCAACCAGGGCGCGCAGGTCAAGCATTGGATCCTGAAGAAGTACTTTGATACAGCTGGCAAGCCCCTCGACCTCGTGCAGCCGCAGCTCGCCGCACAATTCGGTTTTCCTCTGTCTCTCTTTACCTATGATTCGTCGCTAACACAGCAGTTGAATCAATCCCTCTATCAAGCCTCCGCAACAGGCACAGTGCTAGCGCCGAACACGCTCACCTTCCATTACGCGCAGGGCGGGATCGATGTAGTAAAAACCTTCCGCTTCAATTCGACCTACGTGATCGACGCCGAGGCCGAAGTGCGCCGCAACGGAGCCCCTGTTCGCGCGCTGATCGATTGGCCCGCGGGCCTGGGCGATATGGAGGAGTTCCTGCCTTCCTCCGTCACGCGCAGCACCATTCCTTCGCAGTCCCAGCTCGTCACATCCATCGGCGGCCATCAGGACACGACTGCTGCGGCAAAGGTCAGCGGCAACGCCACGTCTGAACAGCCCTACGACTTCGCGGCCGTCATCGATCTCTATTTCGCCGCGGCCTTTTTGCCGGAATCTCCCGAAACCGCAACGCTGCTCACACAGCACAACACCGTCGACGTGCCCAGCGACCTCTCCAATCCCAACAGCCAGAGGAAGCCGCATCCTGTCCTCGGCCTTGCGATGGGAAATACCAGCGGAACGACCCGTCTGCGCGTCTTTGCCGGGCCCAAACAGACCGACGTGCTGAAGAACGTCTTTGCCACAGGCCCCGATGGAAAGCCGAACGGTCCATCGCTCGAGCCTCTGATCCAGTACGGCATGTGGGGCATCATCGCCAAGCCTCTCTATCTTGCGCTACGCTGGTTGCATAACCTGCTCGGTCAAAGCTCGGACAGCTGGGGTTGGGCCATCATCATCTTCACCGCGACGTTCACGCTCATCATGCTCCCGTTCCGGTTCATGGCGATGCGCTCTTCGCTGAAGATGATGCGCATTCAACCTAAGGTCGAGGCCCTCAAGAAGCGCTATTCCCATCTCAAAATCAACGACCCCAAGCGCACCGAGATGAACTCGGAGATGATGCAGCTCTACAAGACCGAGGGCGTGAATATGTATGGCGGCTGTTTGCCCATGCTGCCGCAGATTCCTCTCTTCTTCGCCTACTTCCGGGTGCTGCAATATACCGTCGAACTGCGCCAGGCGCATTGGTTCTGGCTCAAGGATCTGTCCACGCCCGACCCGCTGCACATTCTTCCGATTCTGATCATCATCACCATGTTCCTCACCCAATACATCACCCCGTCGCCGGGAATGGACCCCGCGCAGCGCCGTCTGATGGCCTTCATGATGCCGGTCTTCATGGGCTTCATCCTGTTTAACTACGCGTCGGGTCTCGCGCTTTATTGGGGAACGAGCAACCTGATCAACCTGCTGCTTCAGCTAGGCGTCAATCAATCGAGCATGGGCAAGGAGATGCACGAGATCGCCGCGCGCCGCAATCAAAAAAAAAGTAGCGGCACGGGCCAACGCGTGATTCAAGGCCGCCGATAGCAGCAAGAACTCAAACCGTTCTTTGCGCAGCGTGATCCAGCACGAGAGTGGGTGCCCCAGGTCTCGCTTCTGAGACCTGGGAAAGCAACGAGCCCAACCCCGCCCTCGCAAAGCCGGCGAAAAGCACACTCTTCTCCTGAGACCATCACCCCAGCGCAGCAGCCAGCGCCTCATCCACCGTCGGGCGCGCAAACTCGAATCCAGCGGAACGCAGCTCCGCCGGCACAACACGAGCACTCGCCAGCAACGCCTCATCGGCCATTTGCCCCAACGCGATCCGCAAAGCAAACGCAGGTACCGGCAGCACCGCAGGCCGATGAACCTGCCGCGCCAGCGCCCGCGTGAACTCCGCATTCCTGACCGCATTCGGCGAGACCACGTTCACCGCGCCAGCCAGCGAGGTCGTCTCCAGAGCAAACAGAATCGCCGCAACCGCATCCTCAAGGCTGACCCAGCTCATCCACTGCCGCCCCGACCCGAGCGGTCCGCCAAGCCCCAAACGAAACACAGGCAGCATCTTTTCGAGCGCACCCGGCCCGCGCCCCAGCACAACCCCAAACCGCGCATGCACCACGCGCATCCCTGCATCCAAAGCCGGACTCGCTGCTTCCTCCCACTCCTGACACACTTCCGCCAGAAAGCCCGCACCTGGCGCAGAGGTCTCATCCAAAACTTCGTCGCTGCGATCGCCATAAATGCCTACGGCTGAAGCCACCACCAACGTCTGCGGTGGCTTGCGCAGGCCAGCAAGAATAGCCGCCAGCGCGTGCGTCGAGTCCACGCGGCTCGCCGTCAACTCCCGCCGGTAGGCAGCCGTCCATCGATGGGCCGCAACGCTCGCGCCCGAGAGGTGAATCGCCGCCGAGCACCCCTCCAGCGCTGATGGATCAGCAATGGCAGGCGTCGCCTCCGGGTTCCAGGAAACCTGCCCATCCTTGCTCGGCGCACCCCGGACCAGCTGCACAATCGGTACCCGGAGCTCCCCAAGCCTCCGCCGCAACGCCATGCCCAGCATCCCCGACGCGCCACTCAGCACGATCTTCGAGGTTTGCCCGACAACCCCATCCGGGTCTTTGCTCATCTGCACATACTAGAGCCTGTTATTAACTTTCCCCGCGCGAAAGTTAATAACGGGCTCTGGGTTCGATTTTCCGCGCTTTCAACGAATTGAGCGCGGTTTGCCCCTCTTCTTAGAGTTTAGTAACATGGGAATGAATTTTGATTGGGGCAACAAGTTTGCGGGCGTGCATACCCTGGGGAGGGGTCGCTGATGACGGAGCTGGCAACGGTTCGCAGCGAAGAAACACAGAAGTCGCAGGTCGACAATGAAACGACGGAAAGATTCATCGCCGAAAAGCACATTGGCGAGCGCATCAAGCGACTCCGGTTGAAGAAATCCATGGGCCTCGTCGAGCTGGGCAGGCACACGGGCTTGTCCGCGAGCTTTCTTTCGCAGCTTGAGACCGGGCGCGTGGTGCCCACTCTGAGGAATCTCGCGCGTATTGCTATGGTCTTCTCCAAGGACCTGTCGTACTTTTTCGAGAGCGAGCCGCAGGCCATGTTCCGCGTCCACCGGCGTAAGGAGCGCGTACGCCTGCCCCAGACCGGCGTCGACGAGCCGACCTACTTTTTTGAAAGCCTCGGCTACATGGTGCCCGACCGGCACATGGACCCCTACTTCGCCCAGTTCATCCCGCTCGAAAAGGATCACGAGCCGCGCGCGCACATGCACGCCGGCTTCGAATTNNGACGCGGTCTACTTCGACGCCAGCACGCCCCATTCCTACGTGTGTGCCGGAAAGAAACCGGCCGATGTTCTCATCGTCACCATGCACCAGCCGCCGCCCATTCAGCCCGTCACGCTGCTGCGCCAAGGCGTCCCACGCGCGCTGCCGGGCAATTCGGCTCATACCGCACCGGGCAGCCAGCAGTAGACGAGGATACAGGCCCCGTGCTTAGTAGTCTCCGGTTGGGCGGTGATCCAGGAGCAACAGCCGAAGCAAGCCACCTGATTCAGTTCTCCTGCCCACTTGTAATTTGTTGGATGTACTGCTGCGGCCGTCATGCCATGGAAGAGGTCGTCGATTCGATCCCGACCAGGTCACCAAACATTTGTTGCCAGCCGTTTCCGGACGGTATTTGTATTTGCTGTGCCCTTCGTATCGTCCCATGCGAATAGACCCGCGCGCCGCTAATCACCTGAACTTTTTGCCGTCTCTCACGCGTGCCGAGCCATCGCAAGCTCCACGATCTCCCCGATCATCTGGGTATAGGAGAGGCCGGATTTCCTCGCGGCCATGGCAAACTCCTGTCCGCTGGAGAGCCATGGGTTCGGATTCGCTTCAATGACATAAACCTCGCCCTCGCCCGATACGCGCATGTCAATGCGGCCATAATCGCGAAGCTTGACGGCGCGATAGGCCCTGATCGCAATCTCGGTGAGCTTGGTTACGGTTTCTTCATCGAGGTCTTCGGCGATCGCCGACTTCGTCAGCTTATAAGCCTCCGTGTCTTTATCGAATTTCACATCCTGGCTGGCGATCCTCGGCATGCCCTTCGGAAGCTTCGAAAAGTCAAGTTCCACAAGCGGAAGTGCACGGGCACCCTCGTAACTGCCGAGAACCGAAGCATAGATTTCGCGTCCTTCGATGTACTCCTCAATCAACGCGGGAGAATCGAATTCCGTTTGTATATAAGAGATGCGCTCCATCAACTCCTTCACGCTGGTGACTAAGGCAGCGGCGTCGATGCCGATGGACCCATCTTCGGAAGTGGGTTTCACGATGAGTGGGAATGAGATGTCATGCGCGTGGTCGATGTTGCCACGATAGGCAGTCGCGAAATAGGGCGACTGAATTCCATAAAAAGCGAACATCTTCTTGGCGATCGATTTGTCCTGCGCAAGAATGTTCGCGTGCGGGCCTGCGCCGGTGTAGGGGATATCGAGCAAATCCAGGAATGCAGTGACTTGCATCTCCTTGGTGTCATCGCCCGCATAGGATTCCGTGAGGTTGAAAACGAGATCGGCGCCACATTTGGCGAGTCCGAGCAGCGATTGCGTTCGGCCGTCGAGAACGTAATACGACGGCTCATGACCGAGCTTCTCCAACGCCTCGAAGATCTCTTCGCGGTCGTGCTTTACCGGCTTCTTCTTGTGTTTCTTTTGCCCCTTGGGCTTGCGTGGCGCAGGAACTTCTTCCTGCACTGCAGCAGGTTCTTCTTCCCACAAGTCGTACAGCACGGTAATCTTCAACTTCGTTCCTGTCATGTGCCTCCAATCGGCGTGACGGCAGCTGCCAGCACGCCTCAGGGATGAATGAACTTCCCACGGAGCAGGTAATTCATTGAGAGTGCGGTTGTGTACACAGTGAATTCCGTGAGGTACTCGGATTCGTGTCGAACATCCACGCGCAGACCCAGGTCCTCAACGCGCTTGCAGATGGCTTCCACTAATAGCTTGACGATCGGACGTTGCACGCCGCTCCAATAGGCGACCTTGTCGACAATGAGCTTGCGATGCTGACGCAACATCTCCTGGGCGGGTCGCACGCCCTTATGTCGCCTGCTGGAGATATTGAAGATGTCCGTCAAGTCGGTATCCAGCGCGAGTTCCTGCACCGGAATTTCTTCGGGCAGGCTGAGACGATAAAATTCGCCGACCGTCGATTCCATATCATCGACGGTGATATCGGTGCGGCCGCGACGCCGGATGGGTTCGACATCTCCGACTTTTCGCGCCATACGATCGACGTATTGGAGCTTGGCCAGCGCGCCCCAACCTTCGTAGCGCTTTCGCCATTGCGAACGAGGCGTGAGCCAGACCGCAAATGATTCTGCAAAATCTTCGTCCGGATGCTTCTGCGCGTACCAGCCGGCCATGTGGCGAACAAACTTCCGCGAGAA
>PLKY01000089.1 GCA_003140785.1 Acidobacteriaceae bacterium
GGCCCGACATCGATCTCGACCTGCCTAGCGGCGACGAGCGCGAAAAAGTCATCCAGCACGTTTACAAACGATACGGCGAGCGCGGTGCCGCAATGACCGCAAACGTCATCACCTACCGCAACCGCATGGCTGCGCGCGAAATGGGCAAGGCGCTCGGCTTCGATCCGGAAACGCTCCAGAAAATTTCCGCCGCCGTCGCCACCTGGGAATTCCGCGACGAGAACGACGCGCTCGACCGTCGCTTCCGCGATGCCGGCCTCGATCTCAACCATCCCCGCCTGCGCAAATATTACGAACTGTGCCTCGCCGTGCAGGACATGCCGCGACATCTTGGCCAGCACTCCGGCGGCATGGTCATCTGCCAGGGACAGCTCGATTCCGTCGTTCCGCTCGAACCCGCATCCATGCCCGGACGCGTCGTCGTGCAGTGGGACAAAGAAGATTGCGCCGACATGGGCATCATCAAAGTCGATCTGCTCGGACTGGGAATGATGGCGGTGCTGAAGGATTGTCTTGAGCTGATTCCGGAGCATTATGGCGAGCAGGTGGACCTGGCGCAGTTGCCGGAGGATGACGATGTCTACAAGGTGCTGCAGCGGGCGGACACGGTGGGGATGTTCCAGGTGGAGAGCCGCGCGCAGATGGCTTCTATTCCACACAACGCTCCAAAGCATTTCTACGATCTCGTTGTGCAGGTCGCGATCATTCGTCCGGGACCTATCGTGGGCAAAATGATGCACCCCTACATGCGCCGTCGTCAGAAAAAAGAAGAGGTGACCTATCCGCATCCGTCGCTCGAGCCAGTCTTGAAACGCACACTCGGCGTGCCGCTCTTTCAAGAACAGTTATTACGCATGGCGATGACAGTAGCAAGCTTCTCGGGCGCAGAGGCTGAAGAACTGCGCCGCGCCGTCGGCATGCGGCGCTCGATGCAACGGATGAAGGACCTCGAAGGACGTCTGCGCTCGGGCATGACACACAACGGCATTGGCGCAGAAGCACAGGACAACATTGTGCAGGCGATTTCCTCCTTTGCCATGTATGGCTTTCCCGAGTCGCATGCAGCTAGCTTCGCACTCATCGCGTATGCTTCGGCATATCTCAAGGTCCATTACCTCGCCGCATTTACCTGCGGCCTCTTAAACAATCAACCAATGGGCTTCTATTCTCCGGCAGTGCTAATTAACGATGCTGTGCGTCATGGGCTTCGTGTTCGTCCTATGGACGTGCAACGTTCGCTGTGGCTCTGCTCGCTTGAGGAGGAGCCAAACGGCTCGCATTCGCTTCGCATAGGTATGAACTACGCCAAGGGTCTGCGACAAGTCTCAGCCGATGCGATTCTGGCCTCTCGAAACCGTAATGACTTTTTCGCATCCGTCGATGACCTGGCAGTGAGGGTACCCGAACTCAATCGCAAGGAACTTGTCCTACTGGCGCGCATTGGCGCGTTGAACTCACTTGGCAAGGTCGAGCATCGCCGGGATGCTCTATGGCAAGTGGAGGAAGCAGGCCGTCCCGTGGGCCCTCTGCTGCACAATGCACGAAGCGCGGGCAACAACGCAACAGCTCCGATGCCGCTCAAACGGATGACGACGGACGAACGCCTGGCTGCCGACTACGCTGGCACAGGCCTCACCACCAGCCCGCATCCAATGGCCTATCAAAGAGCCGTTCTTCGCTCCCAGGGAATTCTTTCAGCAGAGGACCTGAGTCACACCACGGCTAACAGCTTTGTGCGTATTGCCGGGTGTGTGATCGCGCGGCAACGGCCGGGTACAGCCAAGGGATTTGTCTTTCTTTCCCTCGAAGATGAGACCGGCATCGCCAACGTCANNATCGTCGTCACGCGCAGCCGGTTTCTCATGATAGAAGGTCCGTTGCAGAATCAGGATGGAGTAATCCACGTCAAGGTCCATCGAATAACTCCGCTTGACATCGCCAGCGCCGAGATTCGCTCTCATGATTTCCATTAGTCTACGAATCAGGCATCCCTGGATCGGTATCCGATTCGAATCGCCTAGATTTCTTTTAGTGCCGTACATTGGATATGAGCAACGTCGGGGGTATCTATGTCTTATGCACTAATCGTCAAACTTAGAAATGTGCTGATTCTGCTTCCGTCATTGGCCACGCTGGCGGCAACGGTCTTCCTATTGTTAACGGTGCATCTCAACGCACAGGATGGGAAGCAGCAGTTCGCACGTCTCGGACAATGCAAACTGGAGAATGGCGCGGTCATCGAGAACTGTAACATCGGCTACNNTGCTGCACGCGACAACGCGGTACTGATGCCCACATGGCTCTACGGAACCAGCGCCGACTTAGAAGGGCTATTTGGCGATCCCAAAAATGCCACAAAGGATTCGCAGGCGAAAATCCTTGTCGATACGAGCAAGTACTTCGGCGTCGCCATCCAACAGCGAGACGCAACACGGTACAGCCTTCCCTGCCTTCTCCGAGCGCGACATGGTGGAAGCAGAGTATCGCGTGATGACTGAAGCGCTCGGTCTCAAGCATCTGCATGCCGTGATCGGACTCTCCATGGGAGGCGAGCAGACTTTTGCCTGGGCCGTGCTGCATACGGACTTCTTCGATCTGGCGGTGCCGATTATCGCAACTCCGCGCCTCACGCCCTACGACCTCGAA
>PLKY01000076.1 GCA_003140785.1 Acidobacteriaceae bacterium
GTCTTGCCGTGATCGATGTGCCCGATCGTTCCCACGTTCACGTGCGGCTTCGAACGGTCAAACTTTTCCTTCGCCATAAAACCCTGAATCCCTTTCGTAGCTCCTACTGCACGTTGCAACCAGGGGCGCCGGCTGTCCGGCTCCAGCCCCAAAACTACAGGTTTCAGAGGACAGTTTCTTTCAACTTCTTCCGCAGTGCCGGCCCGCCACGACCGGGTTACTGATCCCTGTTCCCTGACCCCTGATCCCTCGTATCACTTCCCCTGCGCACGGCCGATGATTTCGTCGGCAATCATGCGCGGTGCTTCTTCATAGCGCGCGAACTGCATCGAGTACGACGCGCGGCCCTGCGTGGACGAGCGAATCTCGTTCACATAGCCGAACATTTCCTTCAGCGGCACAATCGCCTTGATCAACTGCGAGCCGCCCACGTGCTCCATCCCCTCGATGCGCCCGCGCCGCGAGTTAATGTCGCCAATGATCACGCCCATGAACTCCTCGGGGACCGTAACCTCGACTGCCATCACCGGCTCCAGCAGTACCGGCGAAGCCTTGCGCGCTGCTTCCTTGAAGGCGATCGATCCGGCAAACTTGAAGGCCATTTCGTTCGAGTCCACTTCGTGATAGCTGCCGTCGTACAGGAACACCTTCACGTCCACAATGGGGAAGCCGGCCAGGATGCCCAGCTCAAGCGCCCCTTGCACACCCTGGTCGATGGGCTTGATGTATTCCTTGGGCACCGAGCCGCCCCTGATTTCGTTGATGAACTCGTAGCCCTTGCCCGGCTCGTTGGGCTCGACGCGCAGCTTGCAATGCCCATAGTTGCCCGAGCCGCCGGTCTGGCGAATATACTTGCCCTCGGCTTCGGCGGTCTTGCGAATGGTCTCGCGGAAAGCCACCTTGGGCTCGCCCACATTGGCTTCGACCTTGTGCTCGCGCCTCATGCGGTCGACCAGAATCTCGAGGTGCAGCTCGCCCATGCCGCTGATGATCGTCTGGCCCGAGTCTTCATCGGTCCGCACTTTGAAAGTGGGATCCTCGTCGGCCAGCCGCGAGAGCGCAATGCCCATCTTTTCCTGGTCGGCCTTTGTCT
This sequence comes from Acidobacteriaceae bacterium, assembly GCA_003140785.1. Classification (GTDB taxonomy): domain Bacteria; phylum Acidobacteriota; class Terriglobia; order Terriglobales; family Acidobacteriaceae; genus Telmatobacter. Next base: position 1,094 of record PLKY01000076.1, read on the forward strand.
TGGGCTCGATGGCCACCGAGATCACGGTGTCCGGGAAAGTGATGGCGCCGAGCGCGATGGGATGATGCGGCGCGCACAACGTATCGCCGGTCTTCAGATCCTTCATGCCCACGCAGGCGCAGATGTCGCCGGCCAGAATCTCGGTCACATCCTCGCGCTTGTTGGCATGCATCTTCACCAGGCGCCCGACGCGGTCGGTCTTCCCGGTGCGGGGATTGAGAATCGTATCGCCAGTTTTGAGCGAGCCCGAATAGACGCGCACGAAGCATAGCTTGCCGAAAGGATCGTTGATGATCTTGAAGGCCAGAGCCGAAAGCGGCTCGCTATCGTCGGGCTTGCGAATTTCGATCACGCCTGCATGCGAGGGATTGATGCCCTCGACCGGAGGCTTATCGAGAGGGCTGGGCAGGTAATCGACTACCGCGTCGAGCAGCGTCTGGACGCCCTTGTTCTTGAATGCGCTTCCGCAGATTACCGGGAAGACTTTCAGATCGATGGTAGCCTGGCGAATGCCGGACTTCAGTTCGGCGATGGTGGGCGTTTCGCCCTCCAAGAACTTTTCGAGCAGCACATCGTCGGTCTCCGCGATGATCTCGATCAACTGCAGCCGGAAGGCTTCGGCTTTCTTGACCAGGTCGGCGGGAATCGGCTCGATCGAAAACTCGGCGCCCATGGTCTCGTCGTGCCAGAGAACGGCTTTCATCTCGATCAGGTCGACGACGCCCTTGAAGCCCGCCTCGGCGCCGATTGGAATCTGCAATGCCACGGGCCGAGCGCCCAGACGCTTGCGAATCGACTCCAGAACATGCTCGAAGTCCGCGCCGTTCTTGTCCATTTTGTTGACGAAACAAATGCGCGGAACCTTGTACTTGTCGCCCTGCCGCCAGACGGTTTCAGTCTGTGGCTGCACACCCGAAACAGAATCGAACACCGCAACCGCGCCGTCCAAAACACGAAGAGACCGCTCCACCTCGGCGGTAAAGTCGACGTGGCCGGGCGTATCAATTATGTTGATGCGGACGTCTTTCCACATGCAGGTCGTTGCGGCCGACGTAATCGTGATGCCGCGCTCCTGCTCCTNNCGATGTTCCGGCAACGATTCAGAGGTATGGTGCGAGCCACGGTGATATCTTCCTTGCGGGCCTAAGCCCGCCGTTATTCTTACTGCTTCAAAACTCCCCCGAGCGACTTCTATCGGGATCAGAACTATGTGAAGACCGGCTTACCAGCGGTAGTGCGCGAAGGCCCTGTTGGCCTCGGCCATGCGGTGCACGTCTTCCTTCTTCTTCATGGCTGCGCCGCGCCCATTGGCTGCGTCCAGCAATTCATTGCTCAGCTTGTCGATCATGCCTTTTTCGCCACGGCTGCGGCCATAGCTGATCAACCAGCGAATCGCCAGCGAGGTACGCCGGTCCGGGTTTACTTCGATCGGCACCTGGTAGTTGGCGCCGCCCACACGCCGGGTTTTGACTTCGAGCAGCGGCTTGCAGTTCTCCACGGCCTTCTTGAAGAGCTTGAGCGCGTCATCGCCGCCACCCTTCTCCTCCAGGTTCTTCATCGCCTGGTAGAAGATGCCCTGCGCGGTCGACTTCTTGCCGCCCCACATCATGCAGTTCACAAACTTGGTAACCAAGTCGGATCCATACACTGGATCCGGCGCTACTTCCCGCTTCGAAATGTGCCCTTTTCTCGGCATAAATCCTCAAAATCCTTTGCGCTCGCGCGCGGCTTCTGCTGCCCTAGTCCCGGTCCAAGCCTTTCGCCCGGGAACCATTCATCTATTTCTTCGCCGGAGCCGCGCCGCCCTTGGCGCGCTTGGCTCCATACTTCGACCGGCTCTGCTTNNGCACAATCGAGTGCTCCTGCAGGTTGTGGCCGATGCCGGGGATGTAGGTCGTGACCTCGATGCCGTTGGTCAGCCGCACACGGGCCACTTTGCGCAGGGCCGAGTTCGGCTTTTTGGGTGTCTGCGTGTATACGCGGGTGCACACACCGCGCCGCTGCGGCGAGGCCTGCAATGCAGGAGACGCCGTCTTGTATCTGGGGGCCGTACGCCCCTTGCGGACCAATTGATTAAACGTAGGCAAACTGAAACTCCTTACACCAAAACACTGAAACCACACATTCAACAGCCGCGCGCACCACTTCGTGGCGTTTTGGTCTTGGGCAGCATTGTCGCCACACAAAGACGCAAAAGCCCCACGGTTGCTGCTTCGCGTCTGCCTTCGTTCCACTTCCAGACGAGAACCAGGACGGTGATCGCGCGTCCGACCAAGAAACCTATCTTGGCCCGGAGCCGACTCCGTTTCGCTGATTCCGGCCCGCATAGCCCTCCAAGGTGGAGAAACGCGCGGACACCGATGCGATGATCCCTTGCCCTTCGCAAGATAAGAGCTAATCCAGGGAAATTGGCCGGCTATACCTCACTCGGCCTTTGGGTTTCGCCCTCGCCTTGCTGCTTTGGCCGGGCTACCCTTACGCACCTTCGCACGACACACGAAGAGGCGCGTTCTTGCGGAACCTATTAACAATAACAAGAAACGGGGGCAGGGTCAACGAAATCGCGCTCTCCGGCAATTGAAAGCCGGAGATAGTCCCAAAACAGCCTCGCAGAAGCCCTGATGGGCGACGCTGAAGGGCCGATCCCGATGGGCGGATCAGGATTATGGGCAGATCCGGATTGATAGATCAGGGCACGGTATAGGCACCGCCGTTTTGCACGCTGTTCGACGTTGCCGTCGACGGCGCAGTCTGAAGCCCTCCCCCACTGTTCTGCGAGATCGAGGCTGACCAAACGGCCTGAGTTCCTGACTGCGGGTTGGCGAAAAATCCCGATATTCCGGAAAGATCGGGGGTGGCAAGAGTTGTCGCTGTATTTTGATAGTTTGCGGTGGCAATCATGGTGATGAAGTTCTCTGAATAGGTGCCAACCGACCATCCAATGCTGGCAGCCTCGGTGACGCCGCCTTCGCCCGCAAAGCCCGCGTAGTTGAAATCGAGCGTCGGCAGCGCCGCGGGGGTCGGCCCCGCATACGACCACGGCGCGGGAAACGTGAAAGAAACAGGCCCTCCCGCGCTGGCGGAGATAGATGACGATACGGCCTGGAAATTGTCGCGGGCCGTCGCCTCAAAAGCGTACGAATCGCCATTCTGGATCGCCCCTGGAGGAAGGACCGGATACTGATCCGTCGCCGCATCGGCGATCAGGAAAGCGCCACCGGCTGCCGTCTGGTAAACGACGATTGTCGAGGGGGCAGGAAATCCCGACGGCACGTTGGCATAGGCAATCGGGGCCTCGGTCGCTTCATCCGCCGGGCCCAGCACCACCGGGCTGCCACCATTGAGCGTTCCCGGAACCGTTTGGCTGCTGAAGTTTTTCGCCGCGACCAGGCTGAATGTCTCCACCGCACCTTGAGAAACATTGTTGAAGGCGAGTACCTCCACGCGATCGCTTCCCGCAGGGGCGTTCAAAGTAAAGTTGGCGACCGGGGTGCCGGAGGAATAGGACGCTCCGGATGCGCCGCTCTGCGCATCGACAGTGAGAAATGACGCCGCCGGAATCGCGCTCGCATCCAGGCTTCCCGTCAGCGTGCCCGTCTGAAATGACTGCGGAAAAACCCCACAGGCTTCGGTCAACGACGTACCGTCGAGCGTACTCTCCTCGATCACGGACTCTTGCGATGTTTGGCCAATCTGGGTGCCCCCGGATGTGACTGCTACAGGANNTGGCCAATCTGGGCGCCCCCGGACATAACCGGTACAGGAGGACACACGAACGCCACCGCAAAGTTGGTCGTCCCGCTGGGAAGGGAAAGAGTCAGAGGGCCGAAACTGATCGATTGCGCTGTGAATGCCCCGGAGCCGATTTTCGCCGCAACCGCTGTTGGCGTTGCGCCTCGAAACATGACGGTGACCGCCGTTGAGCTGCCGCCTCCACCGCCCCCATTTGAGCCGCCGGTACCGCTGGGGCTGCTGCCTCCACATCCGGCAATGCATACGAAGAGCGGGAAAAGGAGGAACAAACGCACGAAGGACATGGCGAACACCGTCCTGAATCTGCCTTTGGTCAACCCAATGTTGCACTAGGGAGTTGGACGCCATTCAGTGGCTATCGTCACAACAAGGCATATGCACCAGGCTCGGCCCAGCCAGGTCGTGGGTTGAGAGGCCAATTGAACGAAGCCCATCTCACGCGAGCAACTGAAGGCCGGGTCAACGCATTCAACCCCTGGCCTTTCAATTTTTTCGAGCGCTATTGGATCCCGTGCGCTGTCCAGGCGCCGTTGACAAGGGCAAAGTCAGCGTGGCGCTTGGCGCTCAGCTTGTTTCCGGGGTTGTGCACGATCTGCTGCAGCGTGTCCGGGACTCCGGTCAGATCCACTCCTTCGGTGAAGTCGGCACCCTTGGCCGTATCGACCCCGGCAACCATTTCGTCCGAAATGTCGCCGACATCGCGCGCCCGCAAATGATTGGCCTGAACCGTGACGATCCTGTACATGTAGTTTTTGTCGTCCAGGCTATCCGGCCGCCACTGGATCGTATCGCCACCGGCGGGCAACTTGACTACCTTCTTCCCCTCGTCCGTCAACTTGAAATCCGCCCAGTACTTGTTGGGATAGATCGTTGTTCGGTTCCAGTACTTCGCCAATGCGCCCTGCACCATGCCGTCGTTGTTAACCATGATCGAGATTCCCTGGGGCGCGGCGTGATCGTAATCTGCCTGAATCAACGCCAGTGCCTGCGTCTGGGTCAAATCCGGCGCCGACTTGCACCCTGTGAAAGCCATCCCCGCACCCAACAGCGCCATTGCACCCAAAACCTTCCACTGCAATTTGTTCCTCACATTCCCTCCGTAGACCGTTCGATACGGTTCGAACTTCTTCGACCCGCCATTTTTCACCTACTTTCCCTTGCTGTCAATGGAGTTGACGGTGATAGCACGCACACTCAAAGGATTTAGCTGTGGGAAATGCCGTCTTTGCGGTCGCCGATCACCAGAATTTCGACCCTATTTCTCGTCAACCCGGTCCAGCAGAAGCTTTAGAAACCCTTGCTCGTCCGATTGCATGCAGACCTGTACGTTGGGCTCGCCCGCAACAGGCCGGGTGTATCCCTTGTCGTCGATCTCGACGCGCATCGGCTTGGCGGGGCAAAGGTCGGGGCGAAAGGTGTAGGTCACGGCCACTGGATCGAACAGCGTCGGCGAACTGGCATGTCCCGGGGCTCGCGCCATCCACTGGTGGTAGAGCAACGTCAACTGATCCGTCAGCGGCGAACCGTGGGCAAAGATCGCCTCGCGTTCCGCGGTTTCCAGGTGAATTTGCGTCGAATCGAGCGGCATCATGAAGATCGGCACCCCCGCCGCAAGCAGCGCCTGCGCTCCTGCTGGATTGCGATTGATGTTCCACTCGGCGTCGGGCGGTCTGCGTTCGCCGGGCCGATTTCCGATTGAGGGGCCGTCGTAGCCGCGCTCGATGCTGCCGCCCATCATGACCACGCGTTTGAGCTTGCGAAATGTGGCGGGATCGCGCGCGATAGCGGCCTGCACTGTAAAGAGCGGCCCGATGGCAACCAGCGTGATTTCTCCAGGATGCTTCCGGATCTGATCGAGCAGGAAAGCCGACCCATCCGCATGCACGGTGGCGGGAACCCGCAGCGCATAGGCCTTCTGCGTGAGGATATTGTCGGTTTGCGAGGGTGGTCCCGCAGCTACTGGAATGTCGCTCCGTCCCACTGAGGCAAGATAGCGATCCAGCAGGCGTGCACGCATCTCTGTATCGCCAAAAGTGGTGGTCACGCCCAGAATCTTCAGCTCGGGACTGCGCAGCGCAAGCGCCAGGGCAAACGCGTCATCGATATCATCGCCAATGTCGGTGTCGATGATGACCAGTTGCGGCTGGGCGGCTGACTCTTGACTCGGCGCAGTTCGCATCCCGACGCCCAATCCGCCTACGAGCCATGCCACCGACGCCCACAGGAAAATCCCTCGATATTTCATGCCAGCCATCATAGGACCTGTGAGCGCCTCCGGGCTGGTCCCAGTCTGCCTTCGCATCTACGGGCGAAGTTCAGCCAACAGCAACAAACTGACCCAGCTTACTTCCCCACGATGTGGTGTGATCCGAATCACTGCAAACAATTCGGACTTAATTTGTCCTATATTAAATGGAGACCAAATCAGTCGTAGTTCCAGGTCAGTACGCAAGAGCACTCTCGGTTCATACCGAAATTCCCGGGCTCGGATAAGGAAGCCGCAGTGAATCCCCGCATCGCATTCTTTGGTTATCTTCTTCTTCCTGTTTTACTTACCTTTTCCGCTGTGGCGCAATCCGGCATTTTGGCGAGCGGTGTTGTGCACGATGAATCGGGTGCAGTAATTCCCGGAGTGCAGATCATTGTGCACCAGCCGGGAACTGCTGCGTCCGTCACCGCGAGCAGCGATCCCGAGGGCAGGTTCGGCATCGCGGTCACATCCACGGGTACTTACCAACTCGAAGTTCATGCGAACGGGTTCAAGTCTTACATGCAGATGTTGACGCTCCATGCCAACGAGCCTGAAGCGAACCTGTCCATCACCCTCGTGGTCGAAGGCAGCACTCAAACGGTCGAAGTCACAGCCGACGCACTCGCCGCCGAAACCACCAGCACCCAACTCGGCGAAAGTCTCGACACAAAGAAGATCGAGAGCGTCCCGCTGAATGGTCGGAGCTTTACCGACCTGATGGCCGTGCAGCCCGGCATCGTTCCGCAAAACACGGCCCAACCCGGGGCCGTTGTGATGACGGGTGTCGCATCCACGCCGCCCTCCGGCGATGCCAATCCCGGGAACCTATCGATCAGCGGGCAGCGCGAAGCGTCCAACGGTTTCAGGGTGAACGGCAGCGATGTGGAGGAAGACGTGAATATGGGCACCTCGATCGTGCCGAACCTCGACGCCATCGATAGCTTCCGCGCGCTGACGTCGAACTTCGACGCTGAATACGGCAACTCGAGCGGCGGCCAGATCCTGGTCGTCACCAAATCCGGAGCAGTGCAGATGCACGGTAGCGCCTTTGAATTCCTGCGCAACACCGCTCTAGACGCTCGCAATTACTTTTCTCAGGACCGAGCGGCCTATCGCCAAAATCAGTTCGGCGGCACGCTCGGCGGCGCTCCATTCCACAAATCGGTCATGCTCTTCGGCGACTATCAAGGCACACGTCTGACGGAGGGCATCGACACCGGAGACATTTCTGTTCCGTCGGCGGCGGAACGGACCGGCGACTTCAGGCAGAATCCGCTGACGGGCAGCGTGAGTGGACCCTATTTGGCTGGGCTGCTCTCTGCGCGCCTTGGCCGCACGGTCACAACAGGCGAGCCGTATGCAAATGTCTTCCCCGACGGAAAAATTCCTCAAGCCGCGTGGTCTGCGCCGGCGCAAGCCCTTCTGCCGTACGTTCCCCAACCCAACGCAGGTCCTGCGCTATTCGCCACCGCCGCCGAGGCGCAGACGCTCACCGACAACAAGGGCGCGCTGCGGGCCGATCGGACGCACGGCAAAGGCACACTGACCGCCTACTACTTTCTCGATCACTATTCGCTCGACAATCCCTATCCCACCGGAACCGGCGGCGCCAGCGTGCCCGGATTCGACGCCACCTCGAACGGGCTCGCGCAACTCGCCAGCCTGGCTCACACTGTGACCTTCGGCAGCGCGGCGCTGAACGAATTGCATCTCAGTTTCATGCGCAATGCGAACTCTGTCGGCCAGCCCAAAGGCGGCGTTGGCCCGTCGCTCGCGTCGCAAGGCTTCACCGGGATCATTGCCCTCAAGCCGTCCACTGAAGGCATCGAAAACGTCGCGTTCAATGATTTCACGATGGGAGTGGACACAACGGCGCTCGTCCAGACCGAGAACATTTACGAAATCAGCGACGCGTTTTCGCGCATCCTCGGCAAGCACGGACTCAAGGTGGGCGGCGAAATCCACTCGAACCAGATCAACACTCATCCCGATGTGGTCTTCAACGGGAGTTTTGCCTTCAACGGTTCCGAAACAGGGCTAGACTTTGCGGACTTCCTGCTCGGCGCGCCGTCGAGCTATACGCAGGGCCAGGCACGAGACTTTTACAATCGCAACCTCTACCTGGCTGCTTTTGTGCAGGACAGCTGGAAGGCCACGAATCAGCTCACACTGAACTACGGCGTGCGCTGGGATCGCATCCGGCCGTGGAGCGAGAAGTTCAACCAGTTGCAGACGCTGGTGAAGGGCGAGCAATCCGAAGTCTTCCCGAATGCGCCGCAAGGGCTGGTCTTCCCCGGCGATCCCGGCGTACCCGCATCGCTTGCCCCTGCGCGCAATGACATCTCCCCGCGTTTGGGCGTCGCCTGGAGCCCTGCCCCTGCGGGGGGCAGCCTCCCGGAGAAGATCTTTGGCAAGGCTGGCACCACCAGCATTCGCTTCGGCTACGGCATGTTCTATACGGCCTACGAAGGCTTGTCGGCGGCCATCATGAGCGCGAACCCGCCCTACGGCTACACCTACACATCAGCCGCGCCGCCAATCTTTGACAATCCCTTTACCGTGGCCGCGACGGGCGTCGATGCAGGCCAACGCTTCCCCCTGCAAAAGGTCGCATACGGTGCGAGCCGGGCGCATCCCAACTCCACGGTGAATTGGAGCCAGTTTGAGCCGCTGGTCGGAATCCCCGCAGTCGATCCGAACGACGTGACTCCCTATGCCGAGCACTGGATGGCCAGTTTCGAACGCCAGTTCGCATCTTCCACATTGGCCACGCTCAGTTATGTGGGAACCTCCTCGCATCACCTGCTGGTTCTCGAAGAGGCCAATCCGGCGGACCCCACGCTCTGCCTCAGTCTTGGCGCAGCTTGCGGCCCTTTCAATGAACAAGCCGCACGCACGCAATTCGGGCAGGCTTTCGGCAGCGTCGAGTTGCAGCGCACCATTGCCAACGCCGGCTACAACGCGCTCGAGGCGACGCTGAACCACAAATCGCGCGGCCTCGACTTGCTCGCGAGCTACACCTATTCCAAATCCATCGACCAGTCCGCAGGTCTACCCGAGCCCGTCAATCCGATCGACCCATCGCTGAGCCGCGGTCTCTCGGCCTACGATATGCGCCACAACTTCGTAGCGAGTTTTCACTACTCGGTGCCGGCGCTCAAATCGAAAGGCCTGTTGCACGCAGCAGCGGAGGGCTGGGCGGTTGCCGGCATCGCGCGCTTTACTTCCGGTCTGCCCGTCACGCTGTTCAACAACAACGACACATCGTTGCTCGGAACGATTCCGAACGGAATTAACAACAACGGCGTCGACACACCCGAATGGTCTGGAGCATCGCTGAGCCTCAACACAAATCCACGCAATGGTCGAGCGATCTTTGACGCATCGCAGCTCACCTTGCCCGCGTTGGGCACCATGGGCAACGCGCGCCGCCGCTTCTTCTCCGGGCCCGGCATGGAGAACCTCGACGCTACGTTGTCACGGAACTTCAAAATCCACGACGACCGTACACTCGAATTCCGCGTGGAAGCTTTCAACGCGATCAATCACGCTCAGTTCTTTGGCGCGGCAGCTGTGGAGGGCAACATCTCAAGTGGGAGCTTCGGGCAGGCTGTGAGCGCGATGCCGCCGCGTCTGATGCAGCTTGCACTGCGCTACAGCTTCTAGAGGTAATCCAGGATTTGATCGAGAGATGCAGGTTTACTTCCGGGATGTCCACCACTCACCCGCGACTCCCGGATTGATCAAGGCTGATCATTAGGGACTCGCATCTTTTGGAAGATGACGATGAACACAACGACGGCAAAAAAGATGGCGGTCGCGGCAGCCACTAATTTAACATCGTCGAACCCCAAATCCCTGAACATCACACCGCAGATTATTACTCCACACAGTAATCCTGCGAGCGCTGCAACGACAGCGGCGATGCCTGCTGCGAACGTTGCAACTATGATTTCACCTGTCGTGGATTTCATATGCAGTGACATCTTAGCCCAATCGAGGGCATCGCGGATGTCACCGCCAATCCGTAGATTGCTCGAAAATCGGGGTAGGGTACGGTTGGTCTACGATCCAACCGGAACTGGATTTGCGGGGTGCCCCAGGTCTCACTTTTGAGACCTGGGAAAGCACGAACTCAGACGACCTACGATTCCCCTTCCAACTTCGCAACAATCGCTTCCGCGTCATAAACGCAGCCGCCCCACACGCCGCCGCTGGCCTGCACCAATGCCGCCCAGAGGCGTGTGTCCTCGGGCAATGCCGGATGCGGGCGCAGGTCCGGACGCGGCTTGCGCTGTGCCAAGCGACGTGCGCCTTCTTTTGCACTGAAACCGCCGGCTGCATCGCCAACCAATTCGACTGTGCCAGTCAGCTTTTCACGATCGATGACGATCTCAATCTGATCGCCTTCGACGATTTTTCCGATCGGGCCACCGGCAAGCGCTTCGGGGGATATGTGTCCCACACACGCGCCCGTTGAAACGCCGCTGAACCGCGCGTCAGTGAGCACCGCGACATGCTTGCAGTGCGGCAAAGCCTTCAGCGCCGACGTCACCTGGTAAATCTCCTGCATCCCCGCGCCTTTGGGTCCGCTGCAGATGAGCACGATCACGTCCCCATGCCCGATTGCCCCGTTCTTGATCGCCTTGATGGCGTCCGCCTCGGTGATGAACACGCGCGCAGGCCCGCGATGACGATAGACATTGTTCTCGTCAATAAGCGAGGTATCAATCGCCGTGCACTTGATGACGGACCCTTCTGGCGCGAGATTTCCGATAGGAAAGCACACCGTTGAGCCCAGGCCCCGCGAACGAGCGCGATCCGGAGTCATGATCACATCGTCCGCGTCGATCCCGTCAATTTCTCGAAATCTACGCCGCAGTTCCCGCCGCCGCTCGCTCTCGCGCCACCAATCAAGACATGCATCCAGCGTTTCGCCGCTGACCGTCTTCACGCTCGTATCCAGCAAACCTGCCGCACGTAGCGCAAGCATCACCTCAGGCACGCCGCCCGCGAGAAAAACCTGCACCGTAGCGAAACCATGCGGGCCGTTCGGAAGCGCGTCGACAAGCCGTGGCACTTGACGGTTCACTTCCGCCCACTCCTCAACTGTCGGCCGCTTTAGTCCAGCCGAAAACGCAATAGCGGGCACGTGCAGGAGCAAATTTGTGGATCCTCCGAACGCTGCGTGGACCACCATCGCATTTTTGAGCGCCGCCGCAGTCAGTACGTCTTTCACGCCAATCTTCATCTGGTGCATGCGCAACAGCGCCCTCGCCGAGCGCTTCGCCGCATCGAGCCAGATCGGCTGCCCCGAAGGCGCAAGGGCCGTATGAGGCAATGCCAGTCCCAGCGCTTCGCCGACCACCTGCGATGTCGCCGCCGTGCCAAGAAACTGGCAACCGCCTCCGGGACTCGCGCACGTTCGGCATCCTACCTCCGCCGCATATTCCAACGTGATCTGCTGCTGCGCATAGCGCGCGCCAATGGTCTGCACCTTGCCTGCATCTTCGCCGGCTTCCGGCAGTAGCGTTACGCCTCCAGGGATCAAAACCCCCGGAAGGGGGCCCGCCGA
>PLKY01000430.1:0-184 GCA_003140785.1 Acidobacteriaceae bacterium
GCGGCTGATGCCGTTGTGCATTGCGGCTAGGAACATCAGGTAGCCGGGGCTCCATGTGTCGAAGTCGCCATGGGTAAACACGCCGGGCATGCCGAAGCTTTGCATCTGCGCGACGTTGTTCCAGCCCAGTTCGGCCCATTCGTCGGCCAGAGTGGGGTCGACCCAGGCGTTGTAGGGGCCGTCG
>PLKY01000430.1:288-464 GCA_003140785.1 Acidobacteriaceae bacterium
CACGATCATGTGCGAGCGGATGAATTTGATGTAGGGCGCGTCGTCCACAGCGAGGCGATAGGCCATTTCCATCAGTGCCGTCGGCGCGCCGGTCTCAGGCGAGTGAATCGTGCCAGTAATGTAATAGACCGGCCAGGATTTGTCGATGAGCGTCCGCGCTTTGGCGTCATCCATGC
>PLKY01000430.1:471-3817 GCA_003140785.1 Acidobacteriaceae bacterium
TCATCTCGCGGCCTTCCTCGGTGTGGCCGATCGTGAATACCTTCACGCGCGGGCTAGCCGCTTCGAGCATGCGGAAATACTTGTACACGTCCTCGGCATAGGGAAGCATGTTGGGCGCGCCGGAGACATCGCCGAGCACTTTCTCTGGCGTGGGCACGGTCTTGGATGCGGGCAGATAGTCGACCAGCGGCGAGATGAACGCTTTGTCGGTGGTGTATTTCTGAATCTGATCGGTGTAGTGCTGGTCGATGGGCTGGTTGGGGTCGCGCGCATAGTTGGCGTTCAGTTGCTGCGATGTCAGCGGCTGGATCGAGGAACACAACACCATGGAAGCGAAAAACAAGACGAGCCTGGAGGTTCTCATAGTCCTCGTTTCGAATGGAACTTTCAGAATGCAGGGCAAGCGGACAGTGGTCCCGCTGTGCGTGGCAAGGCTTGCTGGAATGGCTTTTAAGTCTCAGACGCGCAGCCTGGCCGAAAAGCCGACCAATATTTGAGCCAGCATCACCAAACTATACGGCGGCGCGTCAACCTTTCAATATTCGACTGAATCTGGTGCGAAGTTTTTCTTAAATTGATCGCAAAGCCTGGATCGGATCGGCAGAGGCCGCGCGCATTGCGGGCAGCGCCGAGGCGAGTAGCGCGACCAGCAGCATGACAAGCACGCTCGCGGCATAAATCATCGGGTCGGTTGCGGTGACGCCAAATAAAAACGAGCTCACGAGCTGCGACACCGCAAAGGACGCGAGGACGCCGAAGCCGCAGCCAAACAGGGCCATTTTGACGGCGGAGACGAGGACGAGACGCGCGATATTTTGACGCTCGGCGCCGAGAGCCATGCGGATGGCGATTTCCTGAGTGCGCAGCGATACGGAAAATGCGACCACGGCGTAGATTCCCGTGACGGCGAGAGCGAGCGCACCGAGCGCGAATGCGGATATGATGCCGGTGTTGAATCGACGCGGCGCCTCCGATTCCGAAACGATGTCCGTCATCGTCTGAACATGCCGGAGGGTGAGCACGGGATCGATTGCGGCGATGGTCACGCGGAGCGTCTCGCGCATTTGTTCGGGCGGCAATGCTGAGCGGAGCGTAAGGAAGGCGCCGCCGACACCGGCGCGTTTTCCCGAGAGCTGGGGCGGTTGTAGGATCGCCGGCTGTTGCGCGGGCGCGAACCACTGGTCGGTGTTGTCTTCATCCGGAGAGCCAATTTTGGTGTTTCCGACGACGCCGACAACGGTGGCCCACGGCAAACCCTTTTTCGGATTGCCCGCGTGCATGCGCTTGCCGAGCGCACTCTGTCCGGGCCAGGAGTGCTGGGCCATCGATTGGTTCACGATGACGACGAGCGGGGAATCGTCACGGTCGGCGGAGCTGAACGTGCGGCCTTCGAGAAGGGGGATTCCGAGCGAGCCGAAGTAATCTCCATAGACACCGCCGAACGCGGCGAACTTAAGCTTCCATCCTTCGGTGGGTTGGCCTTCGATGGTGTAGGCGGCCATGGGATAGGAGTCGGAGCCGGGAAGAATCGTCGAGATGCTGACAGCTGACACTCCTGCCTTGCTCGACAACTGGTCGACGGCGGTGCGGTTGAAGGCATCCGCCGACGCATCAGTCGGGTACTGGTCGAGGGGCAATCGATAGTCGGCCACCAGCACGTGATCGGGGTGATATCCGGGATCGACGGCGAGCATTTTTTGATAGCTGCGCAGAAAGGCTCCTGCCGTCGTGAGCAGCACAAGGGCAATGGCGATTTCCGCGACTACGAGAGTCGAACGTAGCCATGCGTGGCTTCTCGCGCCTCCACTGGTTCGCACGCCTTCCTTCAGGCTTTCGATCAGGTCAGTGCGCACGGCGGCGAACGCGGGAGCGATGCTGCAGAGGATGCCCGTTGCAAGAGCCAGCAGCAGCGTGAATCCGGCCACAGTTGGATCAATCGAAATTGAGCCGACGCGGGGCATGGATGCGGGCAGAAGACTCAACGCTGTACGAAGCAACGCTGCCGCAAAGGCCAGACCCACCAGGCCGCCTGCAACGCCGAGCAGCAGGCCCTCGCATACAGATTCGCGCACGAGCACAGCGGGTCGCGCGCCCAGAGCGAGCCGCAGGGCATATTCACGGCGGCGACGAATGGCGCGGACGAGGAGAAGAATGGCGACATTGACGCAGGCAATCAACAGGACGACTGAAACAGCCAGGAACAACGTGCGCAGTAATGGCCTGGTTTCTCCAACAACGGATTCGTGCAGAAGCCGAACGTCTCCGCGAATACGAATGGCCGTCATCGTCGGAGGAAAATCGCGCATGACTTGCTGCGCTACGCGATTCGCATCTTGCGCCGCGGCTGCCTCGGCGACGCCATCTTTGAGCCGGGCGACGATGCGGTAACCCCAGAATCCCGCGGCCTGCTCGGAAAGCTCATCGGGCGTGAGGCTCATGGGAACCCAAAGCTGAGTCTGGCTGAGGCGACCGCTGTCGGCCGGGAAATTGAAGTTGCGCGGCATGACGCCGATGATCGAATAGGTTCTGCGATTGAGCTCGATGGAGCGGCCGACGATGCGCGGATCGCGCTGATAGCGATTCATCCATAGGGCGTAGCTGACGACCGCGAGGGGAGCATGCGCATCTTCCTCGGCTTGGGTAAAGACGCGGCCAAGAATGGGCTCGACGGCGAGAGTGGGGAATACGCCCGCTGTCAGTCGTCCGGCAGAAATCTCTTCAGGAGCGGCTTCGCCGGAAAGTTCGTAGCTCGCGCCGGTGAATCCGCCCATGGAAGAGAATGCGTTCGACGCATGCGCGTAGGTGGCGATTTCGCGCGCAGTCACTCCCACGCGGGTATTGCTGGCCAGATGATCGCCCAACAGCACCAGCCGGTCGGGATTTTGGAAGGGGAGCGGCCGCAGCAGAATCCCTTCAATGAGGGAAAAGATCGCGGTCGTGACACCGATGCCGAGGCCGAGCATAAGGACGACGGTCAGGGTGAATCCGGGCGCCTTGAATAACTGGCGAGCTGCGAAGCGAAAATCTTTTGCGATGCCTTGCATACAACCTCCGTGTGTCGTTTGGGCGTGCGCGGCGGGTGTGACCCGATTATCGCAAATCCGAGACTCGCGGATTCAGCGAGAATGCGGCGGCCTAGGGTAGGCTTTTCCAATGAAACTGATTCGGGCAACGATGCTCCTTGCCGCCATGGTCTCTGTCGCCGCGTCGCTTGTTTCCCAGCTTCCGCAGCAGCCACCCGGGCCTTCGCCCAACTCGCAATACCGACTCGGGCCGGACTCAATGCCCCAGGAGGGCGTGCCTAAGGGCGAAATCCGCGGCCCATTCGTAATGCCGAGCAAGGTGT
>PLKY01000147.1 GCA_003140785.1 Acidobacteriaceae bacterium
GACTCTGGTCTCGCTCGAGGATATCTGGGTGACGGCGAACTTCAAGGAGACGCAGCTGCGCCACATGGGTAACAATCAGCCCGTGGAAATTCACGTTGACTCAACGGGAAGAGACTACCAAGGGAAGTTGACGCAGATTGGCGGCGCCACTGGGTCCGTGCTCTCGCTATTTCCTCCGGAGAATGCGACAGGGAATTATGTGAAGGTGGTGCAGCGCATTCCTGTGCGCATTGACTTCACAGATTTGCCGAATGAGGACCCGCACCACTTACTGCGCCCCGGAATGTCGGTGGAGCCGAAGGTGCGCGTGAAGTAAGCGCGGAGTTACTTCCCATCCTTTGGGCCCACCGGCACGACGGTCAGGCGAGTCATCACCGTGAGACCAGGGAGGTGGGTCTTGCGCTGGATCTTGTATACGGGAGCCGGCCGCTCCGAACCGATTTTGCGCCCGAGCACTTCGACAGCTTTCTCCACACGAAGTTTGCGAAGGTGCAACTGCTCGATCTTTCCGAAGATCTCTTTCAACTCCTCAGAGGCTTCGGTGAAGGCTGCGCGATATGCTTCTTTATTGTTTGTGTCGTTGTTCATGATCTGCCCCACACACACAGTTTGATGCAGCCGGCGTCTGAACGTGATTGCACGATGGTTGTACCGCGATACAACTGTCCGGCTAAGGAATGCCGATGCGCCGCAGCAATGCCACTGCAATGCGTTTCGCGTAACCCATTCGGGTGACGAAAGCAGCAGCCGGTGCAGGGCCAATGCCGGATACGCTCCTGTGGAGAGCCGCTTGGCATGAAGGCCGAAGCCTAGCCATTAGACTGGTGTCAGCCCATCGATGAAAGACGCAATCTACGTTTCGAAAGAGAACTACCTCAAGGCGATTCTCGAGGCCGAGGCGGAGGGTCACGCCGTCATACCGGCGACACTGGCCCACTGGCTTGAGGTTTCGCCACCCGCGGTGACCATGGCGCTGAAACGGCTGAAGCGCGATGGCTGCGTTGCGGTGGGTGAGGACGGGATTGTCCGCCTGACGGCATCGGGGCGCGAAACTGCTTACCGAACGGCGCTGCGGCATCATTTGATCGAACGGATGCTGAGCGAAGTTTTTGGAATGGAATGGTACGAGATTCACGAAGAGGCAGAGCGGCTGGAGCACGCGGTTTCGCCCGCGTTTGAAGCCAAGCTGAAAGAGAAACTGGGTGAGGGTGGGGCGTGTCCTCACGGCAATGCGGTGTTGCCGGCGAGCCCTGCAGAGCGCAAGCAGCGAGGCGAACTGCCGTTGTCAGAGGCTCTGGAGGGCCAGCGCTACACCGTGATCAGTCTGCAGGAGCGGGATCCCAAGCTGCTGCTTTTTTTGCATCATATGGGTATCGGGCCGAGCCGCAGCCTGCGGGTTGTAGCGCAGAATTACGACCAAACTGTTTCAATTGAGCTGCCTACGGGGGTTTCGATCTTGGGGCGGCCGGCTGCGGAAGCGGTATGGTTACGACCGGAAGCAAATGCTAATTCGGTGTAACAAAAATCATTAACTATAATTAACAGCGTATGGCATACTAACGGAGAATCTTACTTATCGGGGCCACATCCCACCTATGGCTTCAGACCTTCAATCGAGTGCGGCGCTCACCGAGCCCTCCTTACCCGAGGTGCATTCGAGTGTCAGTGTGTCGCATTCGCCGTTTTATTGGAGGCGGCTACTTGGATTCCTAGGGCCGGGATTCCTGATTTCGGTCGGCTACATGGATCCCGGTAACTGGGCCACGGACATTGCCGGGGGCTCGCGCTTCGGCTACACCCTGCTTTTCGTTATCATGCTCTCAAATCTGATGGCCATCCTGCTGCAGAGCCTTTCGCTCAAGTTGGGTGTGGCCACGGAACGCGACCTGGCGCAGTTGTGCCACGAGAATTACGGGCCCAGGGTGAGTTTTGCGCTGTGGATTGGAGCCGAGATCGCGATCGCCGCCTGCGACCTGGCGGAAGTCATCGGCTCGGCCATTGCTCTGAACCTACTCTTCCACATTCCTCTCTTCTATGGCGTGCTGATCACAGGGCTCGATGTGTTGCTGATTCTGCTGCTGCAGCGTTGGGGCTTCCGCTACATTGAGGCGCTGGTCATCGCGCTCATCGGGACAATCCTGGGGATGTTCAGCATGCAGGTGTTTCTGTCGCGACCCGACTACGGGCCGCTATTGCACAGTCTTTTTATTCCATCGCCTTCGATCGTGACCAATCCCGCGATGCTCTACATCGCAATCGGGATTCTTGGTGCGACGGTGATGCCGCACAATCTCTACCTGCACTCCTCGATTGTGCAAAGCCGCCGCTACAAGCGCACGCCGGAGGGCAAACGCGAAGCGATTCATTTGGCTAATGTGGACTCGGCGCTGGCATTAACCGTGGCGCTCTTCGTAAATGCTGGAATCCTGATCGTGGCGGCAGCGGTTTTTCATCGCAGCGGGCACTTTGAGGTGGCAGCGATTGAGGACGCCTACAAAATGCTGAGTCCGTTGCTGGGAGCGGCGGGCGCGAGCACGCTGTTTGCCGTGGCGCTCCTCGCGTCGGGGCAGAACTCTTCGATCACGGGCACGTTGGCTGGCCAAGTGGTGATGGAAGGCTTCATTCATTTGAAAGTGTCGCCGTGGCTGCGACGGCTCATTACGCGCGGGCTGGCAATTATTCCAACCATCATCGTGGTTGCGCTGAATGGCGAGCAGGGGACCGAAAAGCTGCTCATCCTGAGCCAGGTGATTCTGTCGCTGCAACTCAGTTTTGCCGTGGTGCCGCTGGTGCTGTTTACGGGCAGCCGAAAGAAGATGGGTGAGTTTGTGAACGGCCGCGCCTTGCAGGTGGTGGCGTGGTCGACGGCTGTTGTCATCGCAGGGCTGAACGCATGGCTTCTTGTTCAGACCGCGATGGGTGGCTGAACGCGGCCTGATCGCGCTACTTGCTTCGGAAACAAAACTATTCGGGCGTGATGGTCTGGATAAAGTCCTGCGCGGTGCCATACGAGGGATCGACGAAAGTTACGTCTGCGGGATCGCGACGCGGCGTATCCACGGAGAAGATGATCAGCGGGCCTTCGACGATTTCGGGAATGGCGTGCACGGTATTGCGGCGAAAGAAGAGTAGTTGGCCAGGACCGAGCTCCACCGGTTCGCCGCCGTCGACGATGAACTTGGCGCGGCCTTGAATCACCTGTAAATACTCATCGCAAGTCTTGTGGAAGTGCGCCGGAGCAGGCCGGTAGATGCGGAAGAGCCGCGAGCTGGCAGAGGGCTCGTCGGTGAGGCGAATATCGAGCAGCATGGGCTTGGCGGTGGGTGGAAATTTGGCGGCCAGCGCTTTCAGATCGAAGGTGGATGTTGCGGCGGTGGCGCTTGCAGCCTGCGGCTGATTCATGAACGGCTCCTTTTGTTGCAGCGGATGACGCGCCGAGCCGGCGGCGACTGATTGCCNNGCCGCTATAGCATAGATGACATGCGAGTGTTGTCGGCTGCGGAAATGCAGGCGTGCGATCGAGTCACCACGGAGCGGTTCGGCGTTCCGTCGTTGAAGCTGATGCGCGCGGCGTCGGCTGCCGTGGCGGGATTCGCGCGTGAACAGTTCCCCAAAGTGCAACGGGTGACGGTTTTGTGCGGTCGCGGGAACAACGGCGGCGACGGCATGATGACGGCGCGCATGCTGGCCACGGCGGGCATGAAGGTGACGACGATCCTGCTCGGCACGCCGGAAGGAATGGCGGGCGACGCTGCGGCTGCATGGCGTGAGTTGGCGAGCCCCGCGCACGGCATGATTCACGTAGTAAAGAGTGCGGACGAGCTGGCTCAGTGCAAGAGCGCGCTCGATACCGACCTGATTGTGGATGCGGTGGTCGGCACCGGATTTACTCCACCGCTGAAGGGGATGGCGCTTGCCGCGCTTGAGTGGATCAAAGGCAATGCAGCGCCGGTCCTCGCGATCGACCTGCCTTCGGGATGGCCGGCGGATTCTTATGCGGCATCTCTGGACTCACCTGTTTTCCCCGCGGATGCGGTCATCACTTTCACTGCTCCCAAACCGGCACATGTCTTCGGACAACTGACGCGGCGCTGGAATCAACCGGTTGTAGTGGCGCCGATTGGGTCGCCGGATGCGGCAATTGTTTCGGAACTGCAACTGACGTGGGCTGGCAGCGCGCATGCGTTGACCGAGCAGGCGCGGCCGGCCGATTCAAACAAAGGCAAATTCGGCCACGTGCTAGTGATTGGCGGGTCGGTCGGCAAGTCGGGCGCTCCGGCGATGACTTCTCTCACAGCAATGCGTGCTGGTGCAGGCCTGGTGACCGCGGCGGTGCCTGCGCCAGTGTTGCCGCAGGTGTCAGCCTATGCGCCCGAATTGATGACGTGGCCGCTGCCTGCAAACTCCGCAGGACAAATTGCTTCAAAGGGGCTCACACCCGAATTATTCGAGTCGCTCACGGCCGGCAAAACGGTGATCGCCGTCGGGCCGGGGCTGGGCCAGGGGCCGGGTGTGGTGAAGCTGCTGAGCAGCGTGCTTGCGGAAACGAAGATTCCGGTGGTGATCGACGCCGATGCGCTGAATACTTTGGCGGCAAATCCGCAGTTGATGGCGAAGTTAGCCAAGGTCGGCAATGAAGGTCGCACATTGGTGCTCACACCGCATCCGGGGGAGATGGCCCGGCTGGCGGGCAAGAGCGTCGCGGAGATCCAGGCGAATAGGCTGGAAGTCGCGCGCAGCTACGCCCAGAAGAATCGCGTGACACTGGTGCTGAAAGGCTGGCGTACCCTGATTGCGCACCCTGATGGATCAGTAGCCGTGAACACCACGGGAAATCCGGCGATGGCCAAAGGGGGCAGCGGCGACATGCTGACGGGTTTGATCGCAGGATTACTGGCGCAGTATCAAAATGAGACAGCGCGCGCCGTGGAGGCTGCAGTTTATTTGCACGGGTTAGCCGCAGATTTGGCTGTAATCGAGACAGACGAGCACACACTGCTGCCGACGGACTCGTTACGCGAATTTTCTCGGGCTTTTCGCTTTCGCTCAGGCCCCCCGAACGGTTATGTTTGGTTGCAGGGACATTGCATCCAACGGTCCTGCACGAGGGTTGAGGAATGACGAGCGCCGTACCTACCACCGAAGGCCGGAAGCACGAGTTCACAACCCAAAGCGGTGCTGATACTGTCGAAGTGGGGCGCAAGCTGGTGAAGCTGCTGAAGCCGCCGCAGCTACTGCTGTTGCGCGGCGACCTTGGCACCGGCAAGACGACGCTGGTGAAGGGTATTGCGCAAGCGCTGGACGCAGCCGAACCCGATGAGGTGACAAGTCCCACGTTTACTCTTCTGCATGAGTACGACGGCACGCTCGACGGCAAGCCGGTGAAGCTCTACCACATTGACGTGTACCGCCTCGAAGGCGAGCGGCAGCTGGAAACGCTGGGACTGGATGAGTTGTTGACCCCAGATGCGTTGGTGCTGGTGGAGTGGGGCGACAAGTTCAAAAGCATCCGCAAAAAAGCGACCGGGGAAATCGCTATAACGTCGGCGGGCGGCGATGCACGCAAAATCACAGTGACGCTGAAGGACTAAGCGCCTGCGGCCACCTGCGGTGGGGCCAAACGCGCTTCGCGCCCACTGTCGCTTTGAACCTCAGTAAAACCGCGCTGCATACTGTTGGTCGCCTTCGATAAAACTTTGGGGTTCTGGACCGGCCCTCGTGTGCTGGGTATACTTTTGCTCACGGGTACATTTCTATGTGTGCTTTTGAAACCCGCACGGGTCGGGGAATTCCGAGCTTTGCGCTCTGGCTGGCACTTGGCCTGACCTTTGCAATGCAGGCGTCTGCAGTTACACGGCAAATCCCCGAGCAACTGAATGGCACCGCGGCCCCATCTTCCGGCAAGAACGTGACTGCGCAGTCTGCGCCTACAGTGGAAGTCATTAACGGCACTTCGCGGGTCATCACAGATTTCAATGCGAATTCCAACACAGCCCGACCTGCGGCTGGTGTACGCGGGCATGCCAAAGCTGCATCGGCTGGAACGAGCGTGGACGTGATCAACGGTTCAATGGAGCGAACGGTGGTTCTCAAAGCCGAACCATCGTCCACGTCCGTTCGAAATACTAGGCACGGCATCGCGGCCAGACATCCTGCGCGGAAAAGATCTGCTGCTGCGCATCGGAGATCCCGGGCAGACATAATTCTGTCGAACCGCAATCATGCAACATTAATTGAAACTCCGACGGCTGTAGCGAAGGAGCAGTTGACGGAACGCAGAAATCTCCCGCCCAACGTAATCGGGATCGCCTCGAGCGATTCGAAAAGCCAGCAGGGGAAAAGCAAACCGGTGGTTGTCGGGATTTTGTCGAGCGGGTCGGCGAGTGGCGAGACGAACGCGCAGCCCGTTGTGGTGGGGATCGCATCGAGTGCGTCGCAAGGCACGGCAGGCAGTGCGCAGACTGTTGTGATCGGAATCGCGGCAAGCGGAGCGCAGGCAGCGGGAACGGTGAAGCCTGTCGCAGTAGGAGTTGTACCTCGCCCAGCAAAGCGTCGACCTTATCGGCCGGCGGCATTGGATGCGCCATAAGCAATTAGAAGAGCGAAGCGTTTCGCTGGCTTTCTATTGAAAATTGCTGAAGCGCGGCCGTTCTGACGCTATGCTGTTGGGCATGGATGATGCGAGTGTGCAGCCGCAATTAGTGCGACAGTACCTGGCAACGCTGGCCATGTTGAAGCAGGCGATTGAAGGGTGCCCTGCAGAGCTTTGGCTCGATGCGAAATACACGAATCAGTTCTGGCACATTGCCTACCACACGATTCTCTACACACATTTTTATATGCATGATTCGGAGGCGGAGTTTCGGCCCTGGGCGAAGCACCAGAAGGACTCGAATTATCTGGGTAGGCCGCCGCGTGCGCCCGATGAGCCCATGGCGGCAATCGAGCCTTACACGCGCGAAGGTTTGCTGGAGTATCACGCGTTCTGTCGCAATGAGGTGAAGGCGCGGGTGCCTGCTGTCTCGCTCGATGCGGAATCAGGCTTCTCGTGGCTGCCGTTTAATCGGTTCGAGGTGCATCTCTACAACCTGCGGCATCTCGCGCATCACACGGGACAATTGGCGGACAGGCTCAGAACGGCTGCTGGAATTGGTACGCCGTGGGTGCAGACCGGCTGAGCGCGTTCAGAAGCCCATGATGTTGTAGCCGCAGTCGACGTAGATGGTTTCGCCCGTGATGGCCGTGGCTAGATCGCTGGCGAGGAAGAGTGCAAGCCCGCCGACTTCAAGCTGATCCACGTTGCGGTGGAGCGGGGCGCGGTCTGCGTGGGTCTTCATCATCTCGGTCAGATCGCCGACACCGCGGGCGGCGAGGGTCTTGATGGGTCCGGCGGAGATGGCGTTGGCGCGAATGTTTTTGGGGCCGAGATTCCAGGCGAGATAACGAATGGTGGACTCGAGCGCGGCCTTGGCCACGGCCATCACGTTGTAATTCGGAACGACTTTTTCGGCGGCGTAGTAGGTGAGCGTCATGATGCTGCCGCCGGCGGTCATCAGCGGCACGGCGGCGCGGCTGACGGCGATGAGCGAGTAGACGCTGACATCGAGCGCGGTGCGGAAGCCCTCGCGGCTGGTGTTGATAAACTCGCCGCGCAGCTCGGTGGCAGGCGCAAAGGCGACGGCGTGCACCAGAGTATCGAGCTTGCCGTATTTTTCCTTGAGGGCAGCAAACAGCGTGTCGATTTCGCTATCGACGGAGACGTCGCATTGAAAGCCTGAGGCGCCAGGGAGTTCCTTGATGAGGTCTTCGGCTTCGAGCTTCATGCGTTCGTTTTGATAACAGATAGCCAGGGTGGCGCCGGCCGCGTGCAGCTTTTGGGCAATGCCCCAGGCGATGGAACGCTTGTT
>PLKY01000375.1 GCA_003140785.1 Acidobacteriaceae bacterium
GTTAAGCGACACGGCGCGTGCCCTCCGTTCCTCAAGCCCGGCTTCATCGAGAAATGCATAGGGATTTGCATTGATCAGCTCGTGGGCAAATTGCGACGGCACAGGAGTATCGACGGCAAGGCATTGGATGGTGCCATCCTGAATCCCCCGAAGGACGGCAAGAAGTCCATCGAGGTCCATCGCCTCCTGAAGAACGTCTTTCATTACTTCGCGAACAAGCGGATGGTCAGGAATTTGAATGTCGCCTTCGATATTTTCAAAGCAGGCCGCAGCCTGGGGGAAAACGCTCGCAAGTAGATCCTCGGAGCGCGTTCGTTGAACCTGCGGAGCGATCCGTTTGCCTTTTGAATTCCGCAAGAGCTGCAGGCTTCGTCCCGCGGCCCACCGCCAACGAGTCTTGAAAACGGGAGCGGCGAGCGATGCCTGTTCGAGGAGTGACCTTGCAGTCACCTCGGTTAGAAACTGGAATACGTCCGAGAGAGGAAAGCTGTGTTGCTCGGCGAGCGAGATATTAATGCCATTATCCGTGGCGGACGCCTGCAATTCGAAATTGAAGCCTCGACAGAACCGCTTGCGTAAGGCCAAACCCCATGCCTTATTGACTCGTCCACCGAACGGAGCGTGCAGAATCAGTTGCATTCCTCCGCCCTCGTCGAAGAAACGCTCGGCGATGATTGTTTTCTTTGACGGTACCGCGCCCAGAACGGCACGACCTGTAACAATGTATCGGATCAGCTGCTGAGCACCCCAATCACTGAGACCGCATTCTTCCATCAGCCAGGCTCGAGCGGAAGCGACTTCAGGTTGCGCAGGCGAAATAAACTCAGGCGACACGCTCTCTGTCCGATTTGAGATATCGTTGCGCAAGTCGCTGACACCGTCGGACAAAACATCGGTGCGCTGAGGAGCTTCTCCGGTCCAGAAAGGTAGGCTGGGAGGCGCTCCATGCGCATCCTCCACGTGAACCTGGCCTGAAGCCTCGATGCGCTGGACTCGCCAGCTCGCATTGCCAAGAAGAATCACGTCGCCGGGACTTGAATCGACCGCGAAATGTTCATCCAGGGTCGCGATTTGAATCTCTTCTGGTTGAAGAATGACATTGAAAAGAGCCGTATCCGGAATCGCACCTCCATTCGAAATGGCGATCATGCGTGCGCCTCGACGCGGGCGTAGCTCACCGTGGATTCCGTCTTGAAGCAAGTAGGCGCCGTAACGGCCGCGGCTCGATTCAATGCCGTTTGCCAGGATCGCGATGATTTCTTCGTACTGCTCCCAGGTCAGGTCGCGATAGGGGTAGGCGCGCCGAAGAACATCGAACAGGGATCTCTTGCTCCACGGTTCTGCACCGCATGCAGCGATGATTTGCTGCATCAGTACATCCATCGGTTGCGGCGGAATTTCAAGTCGATCCAAATCGCCGGCTCGCATCTTGCGCACCAAGGCGCCCTGCTCCAGCAGATCGTCGCGTGTCGTGGCGAACAGACGTCCCTTGGGAATGGCTCCGCGCCAATGGCCCGCACGGCCGACACGCTGCGTGGCAACGGCGATGGAGCGGGTGCTGGCAATCTGACAGACAAGATCGACGTGCCCAATGTCGATGCCAAGTTCGAGAGATGCCGTCGCCACCAGGATCTTGATCTCTCCGCGCTTCAGACGTCTTTCGGCATCCAGGCGCAGTTCGCGCGCGAGAGAGCCGTGATGGGCTCCTATGTTCTCTGTACCAAGGCGTTCCGCGAGAGCGAAAGATACGCGTTCAACAAGCTTCCGTGTGTTGACGAAGACGAGTATTGATCGATGAGTTCCCGTATAAGCGGCGAGCTTATCAAAGATCTCCTCCCACATGCCGTGCGACGTTACTGAGCTTAGCTCGTCACTTGGCACCTCGATCGCGACATCGATCGCGCGCTTTTGCCCAACCTGGACGATCGAGGCCGGCACTCGATTCGGACTGGCGCCAGTCAGAAACTCAGCCACGAGTTCGATGGGATTTTGCGTTGCGGAGAGACCAATCCGCTGGGGTGGTTGCATCAATCCGGTGATGAATGCGCCTGGCGAGAGTTTGTTCTCCCCACACACCAGCGCATCCAGACGCTCGAGCGATAAGGCGAGGTGAGCACCGCGCTTATCATCGGCAACTGCGTGAATCTCGTCAACAATGACAGTTTCGACACAGTTCAGGTGTTCGCGGCTTCGCTTCGAAGTGAGAAGGATGTACAGTGATTCCGGCGTCGTAACCAGAATGTGGGGAGGATGGCGCAACATCGATGCGCGCTCCTTCGCGAGTGTGTCACCGGTGCGAACTCCGGTCCGAATCTGCATTGAGAGGAGGCCACGATCAAGCGCCAGCTGCTGAATCTCGCCCAGCGGCTCTTCGAGGTTCTTTTGGATGTCGTTCGAAAGTGCCTTGAGAGGAGACACGTAAACGACTTGGGTTGTCGGCCGCAACGATCCTTCGAAGGCTCGCCGAAGAAGTTTATCGATGCAGACCAGGAATGCAGCGAGCGTCTTGCCTGAACCCGTGGGTGCTGAGATCAAGGTTGGTTTGCCCGCCAGGATTTCCGGCCAGCCACAGACTTGTGGTTCCGTCGGGGTGCCGAACTTTGTGACAAACCATTCCGCAGTGATGGGGTGAACCCAGGCAAGCTCGGGGGGGAAGCCCATGGACGCATTCTAGCGCCTTCGCCGTTTGTTTGCCTCTCGGTTTCGGGGAGCGTTATCAATATAGATAGGCCGATTTGGGGCGACGTCACCAGGGAATTACTGGCTTGCCGGTTTCAGCGTCTCCGGTCATCTCGAGGTCCCGACTCCGCGTATCGATGAATGACCACGCGCGCCACCGATAAAATACATTATCGCGGATNNATTTCGTCGGCAACCCGGAGGCAGGTTGCCGTGTCACCTATCCGATTAGCCGGTTAGAACGAAGTCGCTGGCGCGACGGACTCAGTGTAGTGGTTAGTGTAGCGAGGCCGCGGGGTTAGGTTGAGTGGTCATAGGGAGGAGGTTCCTATGACCCCACTTCGCCAGCGCATGCTGCACGAGCTTCAGCGGCGCAACTACTCTCCGTCCACCATCCGCGGTTATCTCGGCGCCGTCAGCCAGTTTGCCAAGCACTTCCACTGCTCGCCGGAACAACTGGGTCCAGAGCACCTGCGACGTTATCAGCGATACCTGCTGCAGGAGAGGAAGCTTGAGCCCAGCACTGTCGAGATGCGTATCTCGGCGTTGCGATTCCTGTACAAGCGCACTCTGAAGCGGCGCGACCTCGCCTTCGACGATCTCATCTTCCCCAAGGTGCCGCATAAGCTGCCGACCGTTCTCAGCCAGGATGAGGTTGTACGGCTGATCGATGCAGCACCCAACCGCCTGTACCGCATCCTCCTCGTGCTGCTCTATGCCACCGGAGCACGCAGGGGCGAAGTTTTCGCTTTAATTGGGTAGTGGACTGCCCAGGCGCGAATCGAGCGTCTTGAGGCAAATCTTTGGGTAGTGTCCTAATTTTGATTTCCAGTGCGATGAACGGCTTCTTGATTGGCAATCGACCGAAATCGGAGCGTGTCAACGAGTTT
>PLKY01000271.1 GCA_003140785.1 Acidobacteriaceae bacterium
CTGGCCAAAGGGCTGGGCGTGAGCGACATTTGTGTGGAAGCGGCGAAAAAATGTCTGGCTGCCCGTGGCATTCTGCCCACCGAGATTGAAGCCATCATCGTCGGTACCGTGACGCCGGACATGATGTTCCCTTCAACAGCGTGTCTGGTGCAGGACAAACTCGGTGCAAAGGGTGCTTGGGGATTCGACGTTTCGGCGGGCTGCTCGGGATTTGTTTTCGCCTTGCAGGCCGGCGTCAAGCTGGTCGAGAGCGGCGCACATTCAAAGGTGCTTGTTATCGGAGCCGACGCCAACACCCGCATGACCGACTACACCGACCGCGCGACATGCATTCTGTTTGGAGACGGCGGCGGCGCTGTGCTGATTGAGCCGGCCGCTGAAGGCGAAATTGGCTTCATTGACTTCGTGCACGAGATTGACGGCTCCGGTGGCGTGTCTCTCAACCTGAAAGGCGGCGGCAGCCTGAATCCGCCAACCCACGAAACCATCGACAAGAAGATGCACTACATCTACCAGGACGGCCAGGCGGTCTACAAATTTGCAGTCCGCAAAATGGCCGAGGTCACGACGAAGGTGCTCGGGCGCAACGGCGTCACTGGCGCAGATCTGGATGTCTTCATTCCGCACCAGGCCAACAAGCGGANNTCACGTCGACGGCCGACCGGCTGGGCATGGACCCCGAGCGCGTCATTATCAATATTGACAAGTACGGAAACACATCGGCCGGCACGATCCCGCTGGCCATGGAAACGGCCATTGAACAGGGAAAGCTCAAGAAGGGCGACCTGGTGCTGCTGGCGGCCGTCGGAGCGGGGTTCACCGTGGGCGCGGCGCTGCTGCGGTGGGAAATCTAGCTCGCCAGTTCCATCACCTCAGGCTCGACGGCGCCCGCGTAAGCTGAGCCGCTAAATCAAACTCATACCGTGGTAGCACGCCCGCATCCGCGGCCTCGCGGAAAAACCCTCGCATTCCTTCCAGGCATTCGTCATCCAAAACGTAGTGGATGTTTGAAGAAAGATAAGTACGGATGGTCTGCTCCGAAAGCGGCATCCGCTGCGACCATTCGGCAGCAAGTGCCTCAATGTTCTGCAGTCCGTGATCGCGGGAACGAATAAAGTCTGTGTTGATGTCCTCGTCCAAAACTCCGCCCCACGCAGTGGCACACCAGACGGCGGAGACAAAGGGCAATCCCGTGAGGGTGTGCCACTCTTCGGCCAGGTCGTGATAGACAAGTTCCTCGCCGCCCCGTTCATAGCGGTTGGCGCGCTCTTCCAGAGCCATCAGCGCCGGGTCGCCGATCACAATCGCGGCATCGGCCCGTTCGAGCATTGCATCGAGGTCGGCTGCCATGGGTAGGAAAGCGACGTCGGGATTCCCCCATTTGTGAAAAAGAATGCGCGTGTACGCAAGAGTCGTTCGGCTGGCGGTGTCGGCAGCGACGCTGCGCAGGGTATCGAGACTCTGCCTTTCGCGATGCACCAGGAGCAGCGACCGCACGCGCCCTTTCGAAGCGATGGTGCAGCCGGGCAGCACGCGAAGCCTCGGAATCGTCGCCAGCGCAGCGATGGGCACCAATCCGATGTCAGCTGCACCCGAGGCCAGCTGATCGGCGCATTCGGAAGGTAGCATCCAATCTATTTTGTAGCGGGATGCCAGTTCCTGATCGAGCGGAGGATGCTCGAAGTCCCACATCAGCGGTGCGGGATTCAAGAATCGAATGGCTGCGATACGGAGACGCCTATCTGTTTGCAAACTCACGTTCTCTTAGACTAGCAACTCGGTGGATTCGATGCGGAAGGTGGGTGCCAATGTCATTCGAAATGGGATGGGTTTCCGATAATTGCGCGGCCTGCGGTCGATCACGCGCGGAAAAACATGTGTGGCGCCCATCCTTGACTTCCAATGCGATGCCGGTTAATGTGACGGAAATTACCATAGAAAGCGATTCCGGTTACCGCAGCGGTTGATCGGGAGTGCGTTTCGACGCATCAGCGCGCTCCATTGAAAACGAGTTTGCTTCCACAGTCGACCACCCCGTGTGCCTCGCACCTCGACGACGACCGGCTTGCATGGCTGGCCTTGGTGCTGGCGCCGGGCTTGGGTCCTAAACGTATTCTGGACGGCGTGAAACAATTGGACGCGCCCAGCCACATCTTCCACATCTCCCTAACCGAGCTCGAAAGCCTGAGATTTCCCGCAGAAGCGGCCCAATACATATTTGATGGCAAAGCTCGCCAGGCGGCCGAAGAAGAATGGGCGCACGTGGTCGAGCAGGGCGGAACGATCTGCACCTATGGTTGCGCCGAGTATCCGGAGCGGCTCAAAGAGATTTACGATCCGCCACCCGTGCTGTGGGTGCGCGGCGCGATCGGTCTGTTAACTCGGCCATCGATTGCAATCGTCGGCACACGTCATCCCTCGCCTTATGGCGCAGGTGTAGCGGAGATGTTGGCGCGCGATCTGGCGGCGCGGCGGCTGCTGATCATGAGCGGGATGGCTCGCGGCATCGATACCTGCGCACACAAGGGCGCGCTCACTGCACGCATGCCGACGGTTGCCGTCTGGGGTACTGGCATCGACGTCGTCTACCCGAAAGAGAACAAGAATCTGTCGGAGGAAATCCTCGCATCCGGTGGTGCGATTGTGAGCGAAATGCCGCTTGGAACATTTCCCGCGCCGCAAAATTTTCCCCGACGCAACCGTATTCTGAGCGGGCTCAGCATTGCCGTCCTCGTAGTAGAGGCGAGTGAGAATTCTGGGACGCGTATCACCGCGCGATGCGCAGCCGAGCAGAATCGCGATCTCTACGCGGTTCCCGGCAACGTGACCAACAAGAATTCCTGGACTCCCAACACCTTGATTAAGCAGGGCGCAAAGCTTGTAGCGACATGGGAGGATGTGTGGGAGGATTTGCCTTCGCAGGTGCGGATTGCGCTCGAGGCCGAAGCCCGGGCCGAATCCGGGCTTGAATCCAAACCCGAGGCGCCAGCATCTCTTCTGCCGGAACAGGTGTTGCGGCCTCAAGAGTCGATCGTCCTCGAAATCCTTCGTGCGGATGACTCCCTCCAGATCGACGAAATCCTCGAAAACCTGGAGAGCCAGCTGACCTCGGCCGAGGTCTTCACGGCTCTCTTTGAACTGGAGATCGCGGGCCGGATCCGGCAATTGCCGGGAAAGAATTACGTTCGTGCGTTGTGACTCAACGCTGTCGGACGCTGGTCCCCAAATGCGCGCTTTTGCGACGGTTACCGCAACATCATCGAAGATTGCCGGTGCACAATCAGGAACGTTCTTCCACCGAAACGCTCTTTTGCGAGTGGAAACGCAACCCGGTTCCGTGGTAGCGTGCAACTTTTGCGGACTGTTTTTCTCAGAAGGGAGAAACAGCACCGCTCCAAATTACGTAAGAAATCGTACGGAAGTAAAACGGATCGGCTTCGAACAGAGTCCAACAGGCCGAACGCAGACTGGAAATAGGAATCAAGGAAAGCAATGAGCAAATCACTGGTGATCGTCGAATCTCCCGCGAAAGCGAAGACGATCGAGAAATATCTGGGCAAGGGATTTTCGGTGCTCGCTTCGGTTGGCCACATCATGGACCTGCCCAAGAAAGACATCGGCGTGGAGCTTGAGCACCGCACATTTGAGCCGACGCTTGTTGTGTCTCCCGATAAACTGAAGGTTGTCGCGCAATTGAAGCGGGCTGGCGCAGCGGCGGACGAAATCTTCCTCGCGCCTGACCCTGACCGCGAAGGCGAGGCAATCGCCTACCACCTCGCAATTCAGCTTGGAACGAACGCAAAAGAGCGGAAAAAAATTCGCCGCGTCACCTTCAACGAGATCACCAAGAAGGCCGTGCAGGAAGCATTCAAGCACGCCCGCGATGTGGATCAGAACCTTGTAGACGCGCAGCAGACCCGCCGTGTGCTTGACCGGCTCGTCGGCTATCAGATTTCTCCGTTGCTCTGGGATAAGGTGCGCCGAGGATTGTCCGCCGGCCGCGTGCAGACTGTGGCCGTGCGCCTGATTGTCGAGCGGGAGCGCGAGATTGCCGCGTTCCAGCCTGTCGAATACTGGACCCTCGACGCCCTGCTCCACCCGGAGCGCCATGCGGATAAAAGCTTCAAGGCGCGCTTCGTCGGCGTCGACGGAGAGCCCGCGCGTGTTGCCAACGGCAAGGACAAGGACGGCAAAGACCAGTTCATTTCCAATGCGCTGCCGAACGGCAAAGCAATGGCGGAGGTCGTCAGCGCTCTCGAAACCGCGAAGTGGTCTCTGGTTTCGGTTCAGTCCAGAGAGCAGCAGCGAAAGCCGTTGGCGCCATTCATCACCAGTCAATTGCAACGCGATGCATCGAGCAAGCTCGGCTTCAATGTGCGGCGCACCATGGGCGTCGCGCAGCGGCTCTATGAGGGCGTCGACATTGGAGATGAGGGCACCACTGGCCTTATCACTTATATGCGTACCGATTCGCCGCGCGTGGCCCCGGAGGCGATTGAAGGAGCGCGCGAGTGGATCAGTAAGCAGTTGGGCGCAAAATATCTGCCTGCAACTCCCAACGTATACAAAGGCAAAAAAGATGCGCAGGATGCGCACGAAGCCATTCGCCCCTCAGACGTGTCGCGGACCCCGGAGTCGATTGCCCGCTATCTGACGGACGAGCAGCTCAAGCTCTATCGCCTCATCTGGCAGCGCTTCGTTGCTTCGCAGATGCTGCCCGCCATATTCGACGTGACTACTGCAAAAATTGCCGCCGTCTCATCGAAGACAGAGAAGACTTACGACTTCCGCGTGAGCGGCTCGGTTCTGCGCTTCGACGGATTCCTCAAAGTCTACGAGGTAGCGGAAGAGCAGAAGGACGACGATGACGAATCCTCCAACAAGTTGCCCGATCTCGACAATGTGAAGGCTCTGGCCCTGGAGAAATTGCTTGATGAGCAGCACTTCACCTCGCCCCCTCCGCGCTTCAACGAAGCTTCGCTGGTAAAGGTTCTCGAAGAGCGCGGCGTCGGCCGACCCTCCACTTATGCATCGATTATCAGCACCATTCAAGACCGCGAATATGTGAGCAAGATCAGCGGGCGCTTCTATCCCACTGAGATAGGTATGGTGGTGTGCGACCTGTTGGTGAAGAATTTCCCCTACATCTTCGACATCGCATACACGGCCAAACTCGAAGAGGAGCTCGACGATATCGAGGAGGGTAAAGAAAAGTGGACCGCGCTTCTCAATGGTTTCTACGATCACTTTGAAGAAGAGCTAAAAGATGCCGGATCGAAGATGGAAAGCATCAAGCGCATGGAGCAGGTGACCAACGAGAAATGCGATCTATGCGGTTCACCGCTAGTGCTGAAATGGGGCAAGTTCGGCAGCTTCTTTGCGTGCTCTGCCTATAACAAGAAAGATCCCGCGAGCTGCACATTCACCAAGGAAAACACCGCCGGCAAGCCAGACATGAACACGCCCGAAGCACAAGAGGCCGGAGAGCAGGATGAGTATTGCGAGAATTGCGGACGAGTGATGGTGCTCAGGCGCGGGCCATTCGGTATGTTCATGTCGTGCCCCGGCTACAACGAGGATCCCCCCTGCAAGACCTTCCGCAAGCTGAGCCAGAAGCAGCAGCAAAAGCAGTCTACGCCTAAGCCGACCGGCGAGGATTGCCCCGCCTGCGGCAAGCCGCTGGTGCTGCGTCAGGGCGCTTATGGAGAGTTCGTTTCCTGCTCCGGCTACCCAAAGTGCAAGTACATCAAGCAGAATCTGATTGAAGGCATGAAGTGCCCCAAGTGCGGCGTCGGCGACATCGCAGAACGCAAGGCGCGGCGCGGCAATATCTTCTGGGGATGCACGAATTATCCCAAGTGCGACTTCACTTCGAACAACAAGCCGGTCCCCACCAAGTGCCCGGAGTGCGGCAGTCCTTATCTCGTTGAGAAGACCCTCAAATCGGGTGTCTATCTCGAATGTCCGAACAAGAAAAAGGGTGCTGACGAAGAGACCAAGCCAAAGAAGCGCGGCAAAAAGACGCCCGAAGCCGCCGAGAGCACCGTGGTCTGCACATACTCGAAGCGCATCGGCGCCGCGCCGCCTCCGCCCACTGCCGACACGCACGGCCCGGTAGTCGAGACCGAGGAAGGTAAGAAGGAACTGCAGCCAGTCTGAGTTGAGGATCGCTTGAAAGAAATCGTGATTCTCGGCGGTCCCAATGGTGCAGGCAAGACCACCGCTGCGCGCGTGCTGTTGCCTCGCAAGGTGCGTCTCAACGCATACATCAACGCAGATGAGATAGCGCGCAGGATATCGCCGCACAATCCGGATGCTGCGGCCTTGCAGGCTGGCCGTCTCATGCTCAGGCAAATAGAGAAGCTGATCGAATCGGGGTCGAGTTTTGCCTTCGAGACGACTTGTGCGGGCCGGTCCCAAATCAAGTTATTGCAGGACTGCAAGCAGGATGGATGGCAGATTTCTCTCATCTTTCTCTGGGTGCCTTCGCCTGAGTATTCCGTGGCTCGTGTCGCGAGGAGGGTCAGTCAAGGCGGTCATTCGATCCCAGTAGAAGTCATTCGTCGCCGATATCGAGCGGGTCTTTGGAATATGAGACACCGCTATTTACCGCTGGTAGACGATGTAACAATCTACGATAATAGAGATAATGATCTCAGATTGGTCGCGCGACGCGAAGCGCCATTTTCTCTTGAAGTCTGGGACGGAGAAATCTGGTCCAGAATCGAAGATGAAACAGGATGGGAACCATGACAGCTCTCGAATTCTTTAAAGCGGTGGACGAAGGAATGGCAGAGGTTAGCGCAAAGCTTGCTTCCGGTGAAATCGACGGCTCCGGCCGCTACTGGACCGACGAAGAGCTGGCGACCGGCATCGCCGCCGACGGCAAGCTAGATCCCGTCCCCGTGAAGACCGCGCCTGAGTCCTGATTCAACTGATACGGCACTCCGCGCAGCGAACTGCTACCATTGGCAGCGGAGATCCTTCTTGGAAAGAATGCTCGCGACGCCCGCCGATGCGGAAATCGTTCTCAAGCTGTATGAGCTGCGCACTGAAGCGCTGATGCGTCAGGCGCGCGCCTGGATGACAGGAGAATTCTGGCCCGACACAGTGGAAGATTTCTTCGCAGTCGCCTCGAATCCTGCCGATCCCCACAACGCCTGGTTCCGGCAGGTTACATCCTACTGGGAGATGGCGGCCGCGATGGTGCTGCACGGCGCAGTCTCAGCCGAATTGTTCGTCGACTGCAACGCCGAAGGCTTTTTCCTGCTCGCGAAATTTGCCCACATCCTGAACGCGATCCGGGAGAGGACTCCTGGCTTCCTCACCAAAACCTCCGATTTGGTGAGCCGGTTCTCAGTCGCGTCAGCCCGATATGAAATCGCTTTGAAGAATGTCGAAGCACGGCGCAAACGCCTGCAGCCCGCATGAAATCCGCTTAAACCCTGCTCTGACGGCGACGAATTCCGCGGGTCAAACTTGTGCAACTGGCGTCCGCTGGAGCATCATGGTCCGGTACAACATTCAAACTTCCCGGAGGATCCTGTGAAGCGCATTGTGTTCTTGTTTCTGCTCGTCGTCTCCTTTGCTGCAATTGCTGCGCGCGCTGCCGACTCAACCCAAGTCAACGGTTGGATCTCCGACTCCATGTGCGGCGCGAAACACGCGGGCACGGGATCGGCGTGCGTCAAGAAGTGCATTGAGGGTGGCATGACGCCCGTGTTCGTCGACGAGGGAAAGAAAGCGGTCTGGAGCATCGACAATCCGGATGCTGTCAAGGGATTCTACGGCGAACACGTCACGATTCACGGGACCACCGACGCGGATAAAAAGAGCGTCCACGTCGACTCGGTTACCGCCGCGAAATAGCCTCTCGCAAATAGGGGTGGAGATCGGGGAATCTAGAGCTGCACTCGCCACGAGAGCCAATCTCTGCTAGTGTCGTATCCGGAATATTTGCGTCGGCGAGTCCGACCGGCGCAGAGGGTAAGAATGCTGGATCGGCCCGGTAACTTTAATGGCAAGAGCAATTTGGAATGGTAAGGTAATCGCAGAGAGCGATGTAACAGAGACAGTTGAAGGCAATGTCTACTTTCCCGAGACGAGCCTCAAGCGGGAGTTTTTTCGCCCCAGCAGCACCACCTCCACCTGCCCCTGGAAAGGTCAGGCCCGCTACATGAGCCTCTTGATCGACGGGCAGGACAATCCCGACGCAGCCTGGTACTACCCGGATCCCAAGCCGGCTGCCCGCAAAATCAAGGGCCTTGTTGCGTTCTGGCGTGGTGTGGAAATCGAGAAATAGCCGCAGCAACCCGCCGCGCGAATTGACCCCATCCTGGAGAGCGAACACCCCATGCAAATGCGCCCTGCCTGGCCGACCGTTGTTCTGGCGCTGGCCCTTGCAGGTTGCGCGCATCAGCCGGTAGCGTCAAGCCCTGCCTCTGTCGCACCAACGCTCTCCGGCGACGCAGCCCACCCCGGTCAAACCAAAGGCTGGGTCGATACCAAACTCTACTTCGGCCTCGGCCCCGTTGAACCCGCAGGCAAAGGCGTCTCCGAATCTCAATGGCGCGACTTCCTCGACAAAGAAGTGACACCGCGCTTTCCGGCGGGGCTCAGCGTAGTAGATGTCTACGGACAATGGCAAGGGAAGAACCAGCACGCGCCTGAGCGGCTACGGTCGAAGATGCTCATCATCGACTATCCCGACATCCAGGAAAACCGCGACAAAATCGAAGCCATCCGCACAGACTGGAAGCAGCGCACCGGCGACCAATCCGTTCTCCGCGTCACCGAACCGGTCGACGTTTCCTTTTAAAATCGGTCGCCTCAGATCTGGATTCGAAAGGNNCCGCGCCGAAAGCCGCCCAGCCGTTCCCCTCGATGCGCGCCGAGTTGGAAAAGTGCGTCGGCCTGAATGCGTCAATTGAGAATCTGTTCCGGATTGAAGCGGTGATGGGGGCCACCAAATGGTCAAGCGACTGGTTTCGCTCGGCAGAGGAGGTCAACTAAGGCTCGATTCCAAAGTTGGAAATATTGTCATCTGTGGCCTGTAGACTCGGTGGTGGCTCTTCGAATTCCCTTTCAACACAACAGAGATGAGGCGGCAGGTTGGGACTACATTGCGCATACGGGCATCCTTTGCGTCTTGCGGTATTTTCGGCTGTTCTCGTCACGCTCGCAGGCGGCCTCAGAGCGCAGCAAACCGCCGCTTCGGGGTTGGCAGACTACGTTGGCACGTACGCCGATGCGCCTGGTCATACGCTTGAAATGGTGGACGGCGNNATGAAGCCGAGTATCCACTGCGTCCCTCGGGGGTCGATCAGTTCACCACCATGGTCGGTCAAACGATCTCGTTCCCGCGCGATGCAAGCGGCAAGGTAACAGGGTACGAGCAGAATGGCACGTTCCATCCTCGTGTATCCACAACCATCACGCCTGAATCCGCCGCGCTTGCCCGGCCCCGTCCCAAAGGGCAGGATTCCCCTGCCGACTATCAATACCATCCTCCAGCCGACCTGCATGACGGAATCGCAGTCGGAGATACCGTGCAGTCTGATCTTGGAGTCGCCACAGCTAACGCCATCGTGCGCGCCATCCTCGACGGAACTTACAAAAAAGTGCGCAGCGTCTTGCTCTACCAGCGTGGCAAACTGGTGCTCGAAGAGTACTTCTATGGCTACAGTGCGGAGCGCACACAGCAGCTTCGTTCTGCAACCAAGTCCGTCGTCAGCACGCTTGCGGGCATCGCCATCGACCGCGGCGCCCTCTCAGGAGTCAACGAGCGCGTGCTGCCGCTTATGAGCTATGAGACCTATGACCACCCCGACCCGCGCAAGGCAGCCATGACACTGGACAATTTCCTCTCCATGAGCTCCGGGCTGGATTGCAACGACCATAGCTCTACGTCTCCGGGGCGCGAAACAGAGATTGATAACCAGCCCGACTGGGTCAAGGCGACTCTCGATCTGCCGATGATCAACGATCCCGGAGCCGGGGCATACTACTGCTCCGGCGGCGTGGCTGTTGTCGGCCAGGCCATTGAGAAGGCGGTTCACAAGCGGGTTCCGGAGTTCGCGCAGGCAAACCTCTTTGGCCCGCTGGGAATTGCGCGCTCCAATTGGACGTGGAACTACGACCTGACCAACGCGGATAAGGAATACTCCCAGATCCACTTGCGCCCCCGCGACATGCTCAAACTTGGCATTCTCTTCGCGAACGGCGGCCGCTGGCACGGACGCCAGATCATCTCCGAGTCGTGGGTGCGCACATCGATCGCCGAGCACAGCCATGTGGACAATACCAGCTATGGCTACTTCTGGTGGCGGCCCTGGTTGAATGTAGAAACACCCGCCGGCTCCCAGCACGTGGATGTAGCGGCTGCCCAGGGCAACGGCGGACAAAAGATTTATCTCGTCCCGCAGTACGACCTCGTCGCTGTTTTCACCGCAGGTGGCTACAACGCGGAGTCCACTCCGCCAAATACGATCATGGCGAAGATCATTCTTCCCAGGTTGATGAACGTTTCGAGTCATCGCGGGGTGCCCCACCGCTGATCCGCCCGGAGATGCAGGAATGCTCCACCCTTCCCGCGGTTTCAGCACGGAAGTGTGTGATAGCACAGTTCACATCCTTCTTGTGCTGTTGAAGCTGCAATTTCGCTTACGCCAAATCGCCAACTCACGCGCCGAAGCGCATGAAATAGCTCAAAACATCCGCCCGGACGCCCGGCGAAAGGTTCGGAAACTCGGTGTGAGCATGCCATGTTCCCTCGCACCGAAATCCGCATTTCTCCAGCACATGGGCGGAGGCGCGATGCTCCGCGTGGCACACAGCCTCGAGCCGCTTAACGCCGGTTCGACGGGCCAGCTCCACCATCGCCCGCAGCGACTCGGTGGCGAAACCCTGTCCCCATGCATCTTGCGCGAGAACGTATCCGGTTACGGCAGACACAGGGGTCCTGAACGCGAGACCGGTCCCACCCAGAAGAAGGCCCTCAGTTTCTCGCGAAAAAATCAGGTACGATCCCGCAGGCCAGAGTTCCCAATCCGCTTCGCTCCAGGTCAGGAATGCATAGGTGTCGGCGACGGTGCGATGCGTGGCCCAGCTCATATAGCGGGTCGCAACCGGGTCCCCGGCATAGCGCTCAAAGATAGCTTGCGCATCGCTGACGATGGGTCTACGTAGAAGCAGACGCTCCGTCTCCAGCCTCCTGGGCCCCTTCATCGATCTCCATCTCCGTGCTCACGAACTGTGCTCTATCGGTTTGCCGATCTCCCAGTGGTGCCCAAACGGATCGACAACGCGGCCGATGCGCCAGCCGTACGACTGGTCGACAACAGGCCACAAGCTCTTTGCTCCAGACGCCACGACCTGGTTGAAGACGCCGTCGGGATCATCCACCACCAGCACCATCCGCACGGTGCTGCCGCCAAGACTCTCGGGGCTGAAGTTCTGGTGCTCCGGCGCTTCGTCGGCGAGCCAGAAGTCGCAATCGCCGATGGACAGCTGTGCCACGACTGCCCCATCAGGGCTCTCGGTGCGAAATTTCTCAACCGCGCCAAATGCCGTCTTATAGAACTCAATTGCAGCAATCCCTCTTCGCACGGCGAGCAGCGGCGCCACCGTCACCTTCTTCATTGCTTCAGGCAAAAGTCATCTCCTCGGTTCGGCCAGGCGTCTTTTCTACGTTGCCCATGCAGGGTTCAATACGCTTGCAACTGATCCAACGGCAAACGAATGCGAAAACACGTCGACCCCGGCTCGGATCGAACGCTGATGTGACCGCGATGTTTGCGCACAATGCGCATGGCATTGTCGAGACCCAACCCAAGGCCATGTCCTGGCGGTTTGGTGGTGAAGAACGGCTCAAAGATCCGGTCCTGCAGCTCGGGCGGGATCCCAGGGCCCGTATCCCAGATCTCCACCAGTAGCATTTCCCCCTCGAGCCGACAAGCCAAACGCATCAGCCCCCGATTCCCAAGAGCATCCAGGGCGTTCTCGATCAACGCAGTCCAAACCTGGTTCAGCTCGCTCCCGTACGCGCTGATGTGGGGCAAATTCGGTTCGTAATCGCGCTCGATAGTCACGTTCGTCATGCGCGACTGAAGCATCTGTACCGTCGCATCTATGCCGGCCGGCACATCGACCTCGAGGATCGGCGCGCGGTCCATATAGGAGTAAGCTTTCACGGCACTGATCAAGTCGAAGATGCGGTCCGTCGAGTTGATCAGCGTCTCAACCGAAAGCGAAGTTCGCAAAAATCGTGCGAAGAATTGCAGTGCGACGCAAATCTCTCTCGGCTCGAGAATCGCCCGCAACGCAGTTAGATCGTCAACGGTAACGCCTTGCTCGTTGAGTTGTGCCGCCACTTGCCAGGATTCTTCGCAGGGCAGATCACTCAACCAGGCGCGCAGGGATTCTTCGCGCGAGATCAGTCCGCTTGCATTCCCAGCTTCTGCGGATTCGCGGCGGCTCAAAACGCGCTGTTCCCAATCCTCAATGCTACGAATCTGTTCATCGGAGAGGCAGAGGTTCACCAGCTTAAAGCGATTCTGCCGGTTGGCGCGAAGCTCCGTGACGAGGCTTGAAGCCGCACGCTGCGCCGCCGAAGCAGGATTATTCAACTCATGTGCCAGGTTTCCCGCCAGCTTGTTCAGCGAAGCGAGTTTTTCCGCCTGCTGTTCGATCCGCGTTACCTCGCGCACGCGATCCAGAAGCGTAGAGACCACGCGCTGGGCCATCGAGGGGATGGCCTGAAGCATTTCATGGAAAAGTTCTTTGTGGATCGTAAGCGCCCAAAAGGGGGAGACGGCGAAGCCCTGGCCGCCAGAAATCTTCATGCGCGAAAAGGGAAGATAACCGGTCATTTGGCCCGCACGGCCGATGAAGAGCTCCATCGGCCCGCCGCGCTGCCGGCGCACGTGAATCTCGCCCTTCAAGATGAGAATCATCCGATCGGCAGGAGCGCCCTCTTCAAAGAGAATCTGGCCAGGGTCCCCGACAACTTCTTCTCCATGACGCGCCAGCCACAACCTGTCTTCCAGCGCTAGACCATTCAGAGGGACCACTCGCTCCAGTGCGGTAGCTATCTCTTCAACGGGGGTAGGCGACACAGGGGCAGTTGCGGCAGGGGAAAGCATGAGGGGGACCTCCTGGTTGCAGGTTCAGAATAGCTGATTTGTGTCCAGCTCAATCCTCCTCTGTGACAGATTTCAAGGTCGTTTGTTGCGAATCGGTGTCCACGAAGAACAGGAAGCTTGAATGCTATGATGGGTCGGTTTGCAGTAGAAGGAAGAGAAATCGCTCATGCTGAAAACCTTTTCAGGATTTGTGCTGCTGACCGCCTCAATGACCATCATGGCCCAGACCCCCACATTCGATAACGACGCGAAAACCTTTCGTCTCGACGGCGGGGATGTCTCGTATGTGTTCGGCGTCAATCCGCGCGGCGAGTTGCAGCAGCTTTACTGGGGTGGACGTCTCGCGGCGACCGATCATTTTCCGCAAGCAGCCCCCATGCCCGAGTGGGCATCCTTCGATACCTCCTACACCAACACCCCACAGGAGTACGCCGGCTGGGGCAATGGTCTCTACAACGAGCCCTCTCTCAAGATCACTTTTGCCGATGGCAATCGCGATCTGGTGCTTCACTACGAAAGCCACAAAGTGACAGAGCGCGGCTTCGACATCGTACTCAAAGACATCAAAACCGCAATCTTCGTCACTCTGCACTACTCCATCGATCCGGACAGCGGCATCCTCGCACGTTCCGCGATCATCGAGAACAAAGAATCGCAACCCGTCACCATTGAGCAGGCCGCCGCCGCGGCATGGGCCGTGCCGCCCGGCCACTACACCATGAATTACCTGACGGGCCGCTGGGCCGGCGAGTGGACGTTAACGCAAGAGCCGATTCATCCCGGCGCGCGCATCATCGAAAGCTGTCGCGGCTCCACCGGCCATCAAGCCAACCCCTGGTTTGCGATTCAGTCCGGCGACCCCGATGAAAACCACGGCGAAGTCTGGTTCGGCGCGCTCGCCTGGTCCGGCTCCTGGCGCATCACCGTCGAGCAGGACCAGCTCGACTCCGTGCGCATCACCGGCGGCTTCAATCCTTTCGATTTCGGCTACGTCCTCAAGCCCGGCGAGTCGCTCGAGACCCCCGTCTTCTACGGCGGCTACGCAGCGCATGGATTAGGCGAAGCCTCGCGCATCCTCCATCATTTTGAAATCGCCCACGTGCTCCCGCACCGCATCGGAGAAGGCGACACCGCCGCACCCAAACCCCGCCCCGTGATTTACAACTCATGGGAAGCGACAGAAATGAATGTGACCGAAGCCGGCCAGGAAGCCCTCGCCGAAAAAGTCGCTGCCCTTGGCATCGACCGCTTCGTCATGGACGACGGCTGGTTCGGCCAGCGCAAGACCGACCACGCAGGACTCGGCGACTGGTACGTCAACACCGAGAAATTTCCGCACGGCCTCAAGCCCCTCATCGACAAAGTCCACTCGCTCGGCATGGACTTCGGCCTCTGGGTCGAGCCCGAGATGGTCAACCCCGACTCCGACCTCTATCGCAAGCACCCCGACTGGGTGCTCAACTTCCCCGGCCGCCCGCGCACCGAGCAGCGCAATCAGCTCGTGCTCAACCTCGCCCGCCCTGACGTGCGCGCCTACGTCTACGGCTTCCTCGACAAGCTCCTCACCGAAAACGATATTGCCTTTCTCAAGTGGGACTACAACCGCAACTGGAGCGAGCCCGGATGGGATCAGCTCCCGCCCGCCGAGCAGAAAAAAGTCTACGTCGAGTTCACGCGCAACCTCTACTCCATCCTCGCCGAGCTCAAAACCAAGCACCCCAAGGTCGAACTCGAATCCTGCTCCGGCGGCGGCGGCCGTGTCGATCTCGGCATCCTCCAATACGCCGACGAAGTCTGGCCTTCCGACAACACCGACCCCTTCGATCGCCTCACGCAGCAGGACGGCTTCACCTACGTCTACACGCCGCAGGTCATGATGGCCTGGGTCACCGACTCGCCGCACTGGCTCAACAAGCGCACCACATCGCTCGAATACCGCATGTTGAGTTCAATGCAAGGCTCTCTCGGCATCGGCGCCAACATCGCCAAGTGGAGCGACGAAGAAGCGGCCACCGCGAAACGCCTCATCGCCGCCTACCACCAGGTGCAGCCCACCATCGTGCAAGGCAATCTCTACCGCCTCATCTCACCGCGCAACGGGAGCGAGTTCTCCGCCACGCAAACCGTGAACCGCGACAAGAGCCAGTCGGTCGTCTTTCTGTTCATTCACTCCACGCAGGAAGGACGAATCTTCCCGCGCCTGAAACTTCAGGGCCTCGATCCTGCGGCCCAATACGCACTCACGCCCATCGAAGACAAGCCTTCACCCACAACGCCAACCACCGCCAGCGGCGCATGGTGGATGAACCGCGGCCTGGACATGAGCGAAGACTTCCGCGGCGACTACCAGGCCGCCGCCTTCCGGCTGGATCGAAAATAGTTCTGAAGGGCTTTAAGAGGGGATCAGTCTCCGTAAACGCGTGCGCCGTGAA
>PLKY01000225.1 GCA_003140785.1 Acidobacteriaceae bacterium
CAGACTTGTCTCCGGCTGTACAAAGTGGCGAAGACGGGGGGCGAAGGATCAATGCGCTCTGCGAACAATTTCCAGCTCACAGCGCACAATAGAGGCTAGGCCAAAGCACGAAAGCTGAGGGCTAACGGCGGAACGCTGCTAAGTCCTGGGCCGAGAGATATTTCGCCATAAGCGATTGATTCGATTAAGGTTAGCGTAAGTCATTGATTCGGCTAAGTCCAATGGGAAGAGATATTTAGCAAGAAAAGGGGGGAGGGGGTACCCCTCTGGGTGCGGACCAGCCGGCGGCTCGGCAGGTACAAAATTGACAAGCGAAGGGGAAGATCAGGAAGGGAAGGGGCGAAAGCGCGAGGGCTACCGGGCGGCGGCGACGCGCACGCCCATCTCGTTCAATTTGGCCCGCGCCTGTTGCGCTTCTGGAGTCTGCGGATGGCGCTGAATCAGCGAGCGCAGTTCATGCGTCCCGGCGTCGCGCTTGCTCAGTGCGATCAGCGCAAGCCCTTTGTGCAACTGTGAGGCCGCGGCTTTCGGGCTTCCGCTGAACTGTTCCAGCACCACGTCGTAAGCCTTCACCGCGTCATCGTAGTTGCGTTGCCGGTAGTCAATCTCGCCCAAATAAAACTGCGCGCTGCCCGCCATCGGATCCATAGGATAGTAGTGAATCACGTCCTGGAATTCGTTGGTGGCCAGCGGATACTTGGCCGCATTAAAGTCGCTCAGCGCCGCTTGATACGCCTGCTCGAGCGGCGGAGCTTGATTGACCGGCGGACCGGAGTTCATCATCGCTCCCGGCCCGTTGGGAGCAGGTGCTGTCCCATTCGGCATTCCCGGCGAACCGCCTTGCGGAGCCCCTTGCACGTTCTGCAACTGGCCCTGCAAATCCTGAATCGACTTTTCCAGCTTGGCAATACGCGTCTTCAACTCGTCCACCGAGTCATTCAGCGACTGCACCTGGCCGGAGCTGGTGTCAAGCTTCCCATTCAGGGAGTCGACCTGCGTATTCAGCTTCTGCTGCAGCGCAGTCACGGTCCCGTTCATCTGAGTCGCCTGGTCCGCGGTCTGTTGCGCCAGGTTCTGCAGCACGGCGAACTTCGTGTCCATCGTGGTCTGCAGTCGCTGTACCATGTCGAGCAGTTGTTGGATCTGTGTTTGCATCTGGACCGTCTCTTTCGAGACGGCATGTGCGCGGACGGGCGCCATGGTTAGGACCAAGGCCAGCGCCGACGCCGCAAAGAGGGTATTGCGATAAGTGCGTGTGATTTGCATCCTTCACCTGTAAGTGGAAAAGCTGCTGCCGATCAATCCGCCGGCAACAACTTCCCAAGTTCACATAT
The DNA here is from genome assembly GCA_003140785.1 of Acidobacteriaceae bacterium. Classification (GTDB taxonomy): domain Bacteria; phylum Acidobacteriota; class Terriglobia; order Terriglobales; family Acidobacteriaceae; genus Telmatobacter. Next base: position 1,335 of record PLKY01000225.1, read on the forward strand.
TAATCGTTGCTCGCTCGGCACTGCTGATTGCTGAGAGACGTGCCGGGTCCAGTCGTATTAGACGCTCCGTAGTAAGAGTCGGCCCCGCTCATCGCGGAGCCGACCCCAAACCATTATTGGTCGAGCGAGAAGCCGGCGCGGCGGTTCTGCTGCCAGCATTGCTCATTCGATTCGGAACAGAATGGCTTTTCTTTTCCGTAGCTGACCACGCGAATGCGATCGGCCGCGATTCCAGCGGTCACAAGCGCATTCTTTGCGGCATTGGCGCGATTCTGACCCAATGCCAGGTTGTACTCGTCGGAACCACGCTCATCGCAATAGCCGCCGATCACAATCTTGAGGTTTGCGTGGCTTGCCAGATACGAGGCATCATGCGACAGCGTCGACTGCGCATCGCTGCGAACATCGTACGTGTCGTAATCGAAGAAAATATCCTGCACGTTGGCCCTGAATTCTTCCTCGGCCGACATCGTATTGGAAGGCGCCGATACAGCCGGCGGCGCACTCACTGTCACCTGAGCCGTCGCATCCGTTGTGCCCCCATCGCCGCGTGCCACCAGGTGATAGGTGGTCGACGAGGCTGGCGTCACGGTCTTCACGCCAGTGGTTGGCACATCGCCGATTCCGTCAATCGTGGCGCTCGTCGCGTCGGTCGTGCGCCAGCTCAATGTCACCTGATCGCCGGCCGAAATCTGGGAAGGTGTTGCGGTAATCTGCGCTGTCGGTGCGTTTGTGGCTGTCGGTGCGGTCGCGGCTGGCGGCGGGGGTTGTTTCTTCTTGCAACCAGCAACAGCAACCAGGGCGACGAGCAGGACTACTGGAAAGAAAATTCGAAAACGTCGATTCAATTCGTAGCTCCTTCCGCGATTTCCAGACGATGTAACCATTTTATTCCTCTGTTCAAACGTCGCGCGTTTTGCGCAGCTGCACAGATTGCGTGCGGATTGCATCGTCTGGAAATGCGTTGTGGTTTTTGTCGACGCCGCATCCAATTTGCGCAACGAATGCGGGTTCGGCTTTCAAAGTTGTGAGTTCCTCCCGTGCCGATTGGCACAGGAGTTCCTGCATCGCTAAACATGATAGTGCAGGCAGGGGAGTAACCTCTGTGACCGCGTTCACTTCCAACTCCAGTTCGGCATAAAGTTGTTTCCCGAGTGCGTCAACTGGTGCTGATCTGTTCCATCGGCGAGCATCGACCAGATCTCTGTGCGGCCGCCTTGCTTCCGTTCAAAAACAATGTGACGTGTGTCCGGNNGCGCTCGAACACAATATGGCGAGTATCCGGAGCCCACGAGGGAAAATCGTTCGTGCCCTCCTCGTGCGTCAACTGCTGCCAGCGCTTAGTCGCAATGTCCATGATGTAGATGTCCTGGCCGCCAGGCGCGCCCGGTCCATACTTGCGATTCCAGCTGAATGTCAGGAACTGGCCAGTCGATGACCAAGACGGCGAAACGGCATAACCGCCATCGGTCATGCGTTGAATGTTGGCGCCGTCCTGGTCCATCGTGTAGACCTGCGGCAAGCCGGTGCGCCCGCTGACCCAGGCAATCTGCGCGTTGGTGCGCGGATTCCACACAGGCGAAACATCGGGTCCCTTGAAATAAGTAATTCGTTTTGGAGCGGACCCGCTTGCATCGGCCACCCATAGCTCCGGATCGCCGGACCGCGACGAAGAGAAAGCAATCTTTGCCCCGTCCGCAGACCAGGCCGGAGACTGGTTCGCACCACCTGCCGTCCCGGCGGGGAAACTCACCAGCCGCCCCAGCTCCAGCGAATACATCCTCACCGACCAGCCCTCGCGGCCGAGTGTTGCAAATGCGACGCGGGAATTATCGGGCGATACGCGCGGCGAAAGCGAAATGCTTCCAAGATGTGTCACCGCATGCTGATTTGCGCCGTCGTAATCCATCACCCATACTTCCTTCGATCCCGTGCGTGCGCTGATGAAGAAGATTTTCGTCTCGGCAATGCCATTGATTCCGCCGCCGAGCCGGGCAATGATCTCATCGGCAAATCGATGCGCGATCGTGCGCGCCATGTCCAAACTTGCCGCCTCGTTATATTGTTTGCCCAGCACTTGAGGATTCGCGGTATTGCTCGTGTCGTCGAGCCAGCCGTAAACTTCCAGCCTTCCGTTCGCAGCCGAGAGCGCACCGAACGCGACCATCGCAGCGCTGGCAGGCGGCGCCGACCACTGCGAAAGATTCATCTCCTGCGGCGAGCCGGGAGTGCCGGGTGGCACAAAGCTCTTCGAGACCACCTCGAAGATACCAGCGCTGGTCAGGTCGTTGTAGAGCGTCGAATCGAACTCCGCTTTCAGCGAGGGAGTCTGCGGATCCGCGCCCACCGGCTTGAAATCCGCCGCCGCAATGCGAATCTTTGCATTCCCTAAATTGGAACCGATGCGTACCCAATCCTGGGCCACCAATGCGGTGCAATTCAAGGTTGCGAGAAGGAAAAGTGCGGGAAAGAAAAACCGGGAACCTAACTTCATGCAGTGCGCGATCCTTCCTCGGTTGAGTCTTGCGGGTAGTGCGCGGCGCATTGGGCAGCGGATTTTCGCCGCGTATCGGCTAAAAGACAAGCAGGATCAGGCCCAACGCTTGGTCTTTATTCTAATTGGATGCCGGGGAAACTGTTCTAGTACTCGCAGTAGTAGGAAACTAGTAAGGTACTTTGGTTGTAACCTGCCGGAAGCGGCCCGAAAGTGTCCACGCGTTGCGCGGCGCGCATACAGGAGCTGTCCAGCGTCGGGCTCCCGCTCGATCGGTCCAGGCGCACATTGCTGACTGATCCATCCCGCGAAATTGTGAAATCGATGAAGGCGCGCGCTCCACGGGGCGTGTTCTGGTCCACCAGCGCCTTGTACCAGTTGGTTGACATCTTGCGGCTGATGCCGTCCACATACCACCCGAACCGGCTGCCGAAATCGCCGTTGTTCACCGAGGTTGGGCCGCTCGCCAGGCTCTGCTGCGTCGCACGCGGCATCGACGAACCCGCCTGCTCGCCATAGTTGGCGCGATTCGTTGGCTGCGGTTGCTGCTGTTTCTGCGGCGTTTTGGGCGCGGTCTGGTGCTCCGGCTTCTTCTGCTTGCCCGAGATCGGGATCGCCGTCTCGTCCACGGCCTGCTTCGCTTTCGGTTCCGGAGGCGCAGGCGCCTGACTCGGTGTCTCAGTCGAAAGCACGTTCTGGTTGACGGGCTGATTCGAAGGCAAGGGCAGGGCACTGCTTACCAGATTCACCTGGATGGCCCCACCCATTCCCGGACTGCCCCACATGTTGTGATGAAAAAATCCGCCGAGAACCCCGTAAAACACCACCGCTCCAATCAGAGCGAGATGCAGAACCAAGGATCCGGCAGCCGACGCCATCACCGGCTCCGGCGTCAGCTCCCGTTCCAGATGCTCGGTTCTTTCCAGCAGAACGCTCATTGCGTTGCCCGATGTTCTCTCACGAATTGCCGGTTTCCGATAGCACCGCTCACTCGACTAATGCCCCTTGGTGTCGAGCGGCTGCGTCACAATGGAAATGTTCGTAATGCCCGCCTGCTTCACCGCGTCCATCAACGATGCGAATGCGCCAAACGGCACCCGTTCGTCCGCCCGCAGATAGATCACTTGTTTTGCAGGATCGCTGCCCGGCTGTCGCAGCTTCGCTGGCAGATCGTGGATGTTGACTGCCTTGTCGCCGAGAAACACCTGCTGGTCGCGGTCGATCGTCAACACCAACCGCTGCTCGGTGATCTCTTTGACGGTCTTCGTCTTGGGTACAGCCACTTCAATGCCCGACTGCAGCACTGGCGCGGTAATCATAAAAATCACCAGCAGCACCAGCACCACGTCAACCAGCGGTGTGATGTTGATCTCTGCCAGGGATGTGCGCGTCTGGCCGGCGCTTGTAGTGAATGCCACGTTGAACCTTTCTGCGATTCTCTCGACCGATGCGGCTGAGCCGTGGGGCCGTCTCTATTTGAAGAAGCCCCGTTCGAGTTCCTGGGTAGCTTCTACGGCGGCGCCGCGCTGTGGTCCACCCACCGCGCGATCGGGAATCTCGTCGAACGAGTTCAGCAACTCGCGGCAGAAATCGTCCGTCGCCGCTGCAAGCACGCGAATCCGCGCCGCGAACTGGTTGTAGGCCACCACCGCGGGAACCGCAACAAACAAGCCCGCCGCGGTGGTGATGAGCGCATCTGCCATGCCCGGCGCGACAGCGCGCAGTGTTGCCGCGCCTGCTGTGCCCAGGCCGTGAAACGCTTCGACGACACCCATGACGGTTCCAAAGAGGCCGACAAACGGGCTCGTTGCGGCGATCGTTGCCAGCCATGTCATGCGCCGCTCTAGATTGGTGACCGATTCGCTGGCCGCTGTCTGCGCCGAACGTTCCAGAGCCGTAATGTTGCGCGGCGGTCCCGATCCACCGGTCTGGCGTTTATAGGTCTCGTAGACTTCTTCGAATACCTGCGCCAGTGGGCTCGCTTTATAGTTTTCGGCCAACGCAGAAATCTCATTCAAGCGTGACGCTTTGCGAAAGGCACGGATGAACTTGCGGCTTTCATTGGTGGCCTTTCCAAACGATCCCATCTTGCCGAAAATGACCATCCACGAGTAGAGACTGGCAAGGGCTAACACTCCGAGCACAAACAGCGCGATGGGACTGATGGTGTTCATCATGTCCATCAAAGCGCCGGCGCCCTGCGCTACCGGCGTGCTCGGGGGAGCTGCCGCGCTGTCAGCCTGCAATAAGACGGCGAGAGCAAAGGTAAAAATCGCAATTCACCTCAGTATTCACGGTATCAGACGAGATAGTACCTTCCAAGTCATCGATCTGGTCCCCGCGCGCTTCGTTTGCCCATCCTTGGCGCGTCTTTCTCTTGGAGCCAACGCTCCGGGCCACCCACCCGCCGCGTCATGCTATGCTGCGCTCGGGTCGAAAGAGATTCAGTTACTTCATCATCGGCCGGCTTTCACAAAAGGGTCGCACGGAATGCTCGTCGAGTTGCGCGCCGAGAACTACGCGGTCATCGATCATGCCATCGCTACATTTGGCTCCGGACTGAACCTGCTTACCGGCGAAACCGGCGCAGGCAAGTCTATCCTTGTAGATGCATTGGCGTTGCTCATGGGTGGCAAGTCATCGGCGGAAGTTGTTCGCCATGGCGCCGATAAAGCAGTCGTCGCCTGCGTCTTCGAGTCCACACCCACCGCCGAAACCGTCCTTGAAGACAACGGCATCGACTCCGAAGGCACCGAGATCATTCTCCGCCGCGAGATTCTTTCGACCGGCAAAGGCCGCGTCTTTATCAACAATCAGCCCGCCACCGTTGCCGTCCTGCGCCAGCTTGCTCCCGAATTGGCTCTCGTTCATGCGCAGACCGAGACCCTCTCGAGCTTCGATCAGAACCAGCAGCGCATTTTGCTCGACCGCTTCGGTGCAATCTCGACCGACGCGGTCTCAGCGGCGCATTCCCAGTGGCGCAACGCGCAGAGCAAACTTGAAGACTTACTCCAGGGTGAGCAGGACCGGCTGCGCATGGTCGATCTGTGGGCCTACCAGCGCAAGGAAATCGACTCAGCCCAACTCAAAACCGGTGAAGACGAAGACCTCGAAACCGAAAAACGAGTGCTGGCCAACGCAGAAAAACTCTACGCTGCGGCGATGGGAGCCTACGACCAGCTCTATGAGGGCAGTGCTTCGGCCGAAGGTTCCTTGCGGGCCGCATTGCGCTTTGTCGACGAACTGGCTCGATACGATGCGCGATTTGTCGACTTCGCGCAACAGCTCGCCTCTGCCCGGGCAGTCCTGGGAGACGCCAGTGCCAGCCTCCGCGACTACGCCGAAAAGATAAACGCGAGCCCGGAACGCCTGTCCGAAATCGAAGATCGCCTCGCCCTTCTCGACCGGCTGAAGCGAAAATATGGACCAACCGTTGCCGATGTCATCGCGTTCGGAGAAGATGTCTCCCGGAAGCTTGCCGAAGTGGAAGACCGCGACGAGATCCTGAAGGCACTGCGCGCAGCAGTCACTGAATCCGCGGCGGCGTACAAGAAAGCTGCCGCCACCGTTTTCACCGAGCGCAAAACCGCCGCAACTAAATTAGCCAAGCTCGCCGAAGCACAAATTAATGCGCTGGCCATGAAAGTCCGCTTCCAGATCGATGTCACCCCTTCCGAGCAAGAGGCGAACTGGACTGCACACGGCTGGGACGAAGTCAAATACCTCATCTCCACCAACCCCGGCGAGCCGCTCAAGGCACTCCATGAGATCGCCTCCGGTGGCGAAATGAGCCGCGTGATGTTGGCGCTTAAGGTGGCAGTAGAAGAAAGTTCATCCAAAAGCAGGAAAAATAACCCCACGCCGCGTACGCTGGTCTTCGACGAGATCGACATCGGCATCGGCGGTCGCGCCGCAGAAGCAGTCGGACAAAAACTGAAGGCTCTCGCTCGCGGCCAGCAGGTTCTCTGCGTCACACACCTGCCACAAATCGCGGCTTTTGCCGGTCAGCACCTCGTCGTCGAAAAGCGCGAAGACCATGGCCGCACCAAAACGCAAATCCGCGTTCTCGACGATCGCGCCCGCACCCACGAAGTCGCTCGCATGCTCTCAGGCGCCAAGGTTACCGACACAAGCCTCCAGCACGCAGCCCAGATGATCGCGGCGAGCCGGTAAGGCTTCTGGTTCACCCAAACAACTCGCTATGCGACCCGAGCCTTGCCAATCGCAAAACATCTCCGTTGCTCTTTCGATAGATCAGCAACAAATCGGGCTTGACGTGGCACTCGCGGTACCCGCTCCAATCCCCGCCTAATTCGTGGTCGCGATGTCGTGGTTCTAGCAGCCGGTCGTTCGCCAATGCCGTCAAGAGCGGAACAAGGTCGTCATCGAGGGTTCTTCTGTGCAGTCCCCTGGCCTCTCGCTTGTAATCGCGCTTGAAAGCCGACGACCGCTCAATCCTTCGCATGCAGATCGGCCATTAGCTTTCTCACCGTGGCGAACCGCTTGCCCTTTCCCGTCTCAAGTTCGTCCATGGCCTTACGCGTCGCCGCATTCGGAGCCTTCACTTCAAACGGAAGCCGCTTTTCGTCCGCTATGCGCAGCATCAGCAGGCGAATCGCATCGGACACCGACAGTCCCATTGCATCCAGCGCGTCTGCTGCCCGCTTCTTTGTCCGCGTGTCGATCCGAGCTCGAACATAGGTATCGGTAGCTGCCATTGCAGATCTCCGGTCTTAGAGGGTGGCTCAAGTGTAGTCCTGATGTGACTACAACACAAGCGCAGTTCTAAAGCAGCCGCCAGCCCGCCGCCCAGATGATCGCCGCCAACCGATAACTCTCAATCTTTCATCCGCGCCCGCGCACAACTCTCACCTACGCGTCAGCGCCATTGCGCGGGCTCGGCAAAAGTCCGGAGACAGTATCCAGAATAAAAGTCGGATGAAGCGGCTTGGCAAGAATCTCAAAGGAGCTTCCGTGTTCATTGGCATCGTTCAGCAGATCACTCGTGCCTGGATGGCCGGAAATCAAGAGGATTTGGCACGTCGGATAGTTTCCCTTTAAAATTCCGGCCAATTCGATTCCGTTCATTTGTGGCAGCATCACATCGATAATGGCAAGGTCTGGCTGCCATTCTGAAAGAACTTCGATGGCCTGCTCCGCCGAATACATGGCACGCGCTTCGTATCCCCGGTTCGAAAAAATCAGGTGCAGAGAGTCCGCGACCGCAGCCTCGTCATCCACAATCAGAATCTTGCGAGGTGCAGTATTCGTTGACATAAATGATTGCTCCCAGGATCCACCGCTCCAACAAAATGAGAAACATCCGGAATGAACTTCTAGGACGCGGTCCGCAGTATTCCGCTTCCCTCTGCACTGCGCGTCAGCGGCTTGCTTGTTAAGTTGAGTACGGTGACTTCGGGATTTCCACCGTAAGCTACTTCGATGCGCGATCGCTCGCCACATGATGTACGTGACAATACAAGCCGGAGCCCCTGTTACGATATCCGCACTGGGCGCTAAGTTATTCATTTCATTGGCGAAATTGCACGGATGAAATCGAATCTGTTTTCAAAATGGGGTACGAGTGGCGGCACACAAAGAATCTTCGAGCGAGTGGACTGAACGGATACGCCGTCTCCTCAGCGACTTGAAGCTAAGTCAGGCCGGTCTCGCCGAACGCCTGGGCATTTCACCCCCCACCGTCTCCCGCTGGCTGCAAGGCCGCCACGAACCAACTGCAGAGAGCTACGTCGCCCTGGGAAATCTCGCCACCCCTCCCGATGGAATCTATTTTTGGGAGCGGGCGGGCCTCAATCCGGCCAGTCTCATGGAAGCCGGTTTCCTCAAAGACCTCACCTCGGCACAGGTGAATCTGCGCGACTTCAAGCTGATCGCCGGCCGCAGGGTCTCGCGGCTTTTGGGCGGCAAAGCGAGTGCAGTTGCGATTCCCCTGCTGAATGCGACAGCCTACGGGGATCGCATTCCCCCGCACGAGAATTTGAGCCTTTCTCAGGTCGAAGTGCAGGACATCCTGCTCGCGCCTCTCAGCTGGTGTCCCCACCCTGAAAACATGATCGGCATGCACCTCGCAGGCGACTCCATGCTTCCCGCAATCACGCCCGGTTCCATCCTCTTCGTCGATACGGCCGCCAAGGACCGCGATTACCTGAATCACCGAATCGCCGTCGTGTCTCACCGGGACCTGGGATTCAAGGTTGCTCGCTTCCAACGGATCTCCGCCTCCGATTTCCTGGTTTCCGCGAACTACAAGTACGCGCCCGTGGATGTGAGCAACGCTTCAAAATGGAAGATCTTCGGCGAGGTGCTGTGGTGGGTGTCAAGAGACGCGGATGCGCGTCGATAATGGATTGATAATGGATTTTAGATAGCTTGAATTTCACAAGCGGAAGCGCAATCCCTGACGCTTTCCGGATCGGTCACAACTGCCGTCTCTGGTAATCTCTGAGCCATATTTTGTAGGAAATTGATATCTGCTCGGCGCAGGGATCACTTTGGCTCGCTCAGTGGCAACCGACCAATGATGAACTGGGATACTTGTTCAGCAGCCGGAGGGTCTACATTCGCCAGCGTGACAACCGTATAGCTGGAGTCCAGGCACATTTCATAGATCACCATTGACTCCGCGAGAGCTGCCGTTATGGCCGAAACACTGATTCCCAAGGGTGGCGACCCCTTTTGGTCTTGACGCATATGGGTTCGGAGTCCAAACCATCAACATACGCCGGAGATTTCGTCGCCGCGGTTGCGCCGGCTCCCGCGAGCACGCAAAGGAAGAACACCAGCAGCCCCACCCCACTCACCTTTCCCGCCGCAATGGGATTGGACCGCAAAAGATTTGTCTGATACACAACTACCTCCTCGGACCGCGCTGGCTGAACTCGCGCAGCGCATCGATCAGTTCGTTGACGGTGATCCCGGTTGACCCGGCTCTGGACACGAACTCATTCACCAGTTGACCCAACTGGCGATCTCGCACTTCCTTCGAAAGCTCAACCTTCTGCTCGGCGACAAAAGTTCCCGTTCCCTGCTGCGTGTCGAGCATGCCGCGAATCTCCATTTCCCGATACGCCCGCAAAACCGTGTTGGGATTGATGGCCAACTCGACGGCCACGTGACGCACCGTCGGCAATTGATTCCCAGCAGACAGGGAGCCCGAAGCGACTGCGCCCTGCACCTGGTCAATCAATTGCCGGTACACAGGCACGCCGCTATGGGCATCGAGATGGAAGGCAAAACGGGCAGGTTCGATCTGGGCGTTTCTAATCATCGAAACACTAATGTACTAATAGACTAATACATTGCAAGTGAAAAATGCAGTGACTCCAAAAAAATCGGCATCTCGTCGGTCCCCGCTCCTCCCCGGCTCAAGTAACCATCTATCGACCGCTTGTTGATCGCACCCAAACCGCAACCGCCTCAAATTGACCACCCACAGGTATACTGTTGAAGTGACGACCTCTGTCCTCGATTCCACTTCCCACGGTAGCCAAACGGCGGCATCCCCTACCGTCAAGCGGGTGTTGCTACTGAAACCGCGCGGTTTCTGCGCCGGCGTGGTGCGCGCGATCGANNCGATCGACATCGTGAAGATCGCTCTCGAAACCTTTGGCGCGCCCATTTACGTCCGCCGCGAGATCGTGCACAACCGCTATGTCGTGAACGAACTGGCCGAAAAGGGCGCCATTTTTGTTCAGGAGATCGACGACGTCCCCAACGGTCAGCGCGTTATTTATTCCGCACACGGTGTGTCGCCGGCCGTCCGCGACCGCAGCAAGGGACGCGGTCTCAAAGTCATCGACGCCACGTGTCCGCTTGTCACCAAAGTCCATATCGAAGCAGTCAAGTTCGCAAAGCAAGGCTATTCGCTGGTCCTCATCGGCCATCGCGACCATGACGAAATCGAGGGCACCCTCGGCGAAGCTCCCGAAGTGACCCAGGTGGTTTCGAACGTCGCTGAAGTCGAGGCGCTCCAGGTCCCTGACCCCAACCGTGTGGCCTATTTGACGCAAACCACACTGAGCCTCTCCGAGGCGCGCGACATTATCCACGCGCTCAAGCTCAAGTTCCCCAACATCGTTGGTCCTCACACGCAGGACATCTGCTATGCCACTGAAAATCGCCAGGTGGCCGTCCGCAATGTGGCCCACGACGCAGGTTTGGTGCTAGTTGTCGGTTCTACCAACAGCTCGAATTCCAATCGCCTCGTCGAAGTTTCGCGGAATCTGGGCACCGTGGGTTATCTCATTGACAACTCCCAGGCGATTAATCCCGAGTGGCTTGAAGGTGTGTCCACAGTGGCAGTAACNNGCTGGTGCGTCAGCGCCGGAGATCCTGGTCGAGGACGTGGTGAATTATCTGCGCCAAAACGGATTTTCCAGCGTCGAAGAAGTGGAAGTCATGCCGGAAAACGTCCGCTTCGGACTTCCGCCAGAGATTATTCAGGCAATTGGCAACCCAGGGGGCGGAGAGCCGGTTCCGGTTCGATAGTTTCGCTCCAGCGGCTCCCGTGTTCCGGTTTCGCACCGAGACGCGCCGTAGTTTTTTGATTCTTTGGATTTGGACGAGTTGAGCGGCCCTGCAAAGTAAACCGAGCGCTGGCGGCTCTTCTTACGACCGGGCATTTTGGGAAGACAAGTAGCGGCGTCTCAAGAACAGTCCATCGTTCTCGGCGGTTGAACCTGAGGCATTTGAATTCGCATGAGTCTCTCGCAATTGAAATCAGTTCCAGCGGCCCCTCGATTTGGCCGCATCGATGCGGATCTGGCGGAAGTCGAAACCGCGATCCTTCAGTCACGCGATTACATGCTTTCCCAGCAGCATCCTGACGGCTACTGGTGTGGCGAGCTTGAAGCTGATGCCATGCTCGAAGCCGATTACATCTTTCTCCACACGCTGCTCGAATCGGGTGATCCTGGCCGCCTGAAGCGCGCGCTCACCGAAATGCTCCGCTACCAGAACGACGACGGCAGCTGGAGCGTTTATCCCGGCGGTCCGGGCAATCTCTCCCTCTCAGTCAAGTGCTACTTCGCTGCAAAGCTGATGGGCTTTGGCCCCGACGATCCGCGCATCGTCAAGTGCCGCGCATGGGTCCTTGCTCACGGCGGTGTCATCGCGTGCAACACCTTCACCAAAATGTATCTCTGCGCGCTGGGTCAATACGACTACGATGCGGTGCCTGCCATCCCGCCGGAGATCGTTCTCTTCCCCAACTGGTTCTACTTCAATATCTACGAAATCTCCGCGTGGTCGCGCTCCATTATCGTTCCGCTCGCGATTATCTACGCGAAGAAACCTTTCAAGAAGATTCCGTCAGAGCAGGGAATCGATGAGCTCTTCGTTGGCGGCCGTGCCAATTCCATCCTCCGTCTCCGGGTAGATCGCAAACGGCTCATCTCCTGGCGCAACGTGTTTCTGCTTATCGATCGCGTTTTTCATCTTGCGGAAGCAGTCCACATTCGCCCGCTGCGTACGCTGGCTCTTAAGCGCGCGGAGAAGTGGATGCTCGAGCGGCTCGAGATGACCGACGGCCTCGGCGCAATTTATCCTGCCATGCTTAACGCCATCATCGCGCTGCGTTGCCTCGGCTACTCCGAGGACGATCCGCAAGTCATTCGCGCCCGCGACGAGT
>PLKY01000007.1 GCA_003140785.1 Acidobacteriaceae bacterium
GTAAGCGTCGACGTATGGCCGTCTGGACGAGGTGGAACGTGGATGGGATTCTTGATTGCGGGGCAGCAGACGCTGTTCCTGCGAAAGGGAGTCCATGGATACAAGCGCACAGGCTATTGCTGGCACGAAAACGACACGGCTGTACCGCACACAGGCAGAGCGCCGACGGATTGTTGAGGAGACTCTATCATCCGGTGTCTCGGTGGCGATGGTGGCGCGTGCGCATGGCGTGAACGCCAATCAGGTCTTTCATTGGCGCAAGCTATATCATGCAGGACTTTTGGATCAACCGGGCACGGCTGCATCCAACGACGTGCGTCTGTTGCCGGTGGTGGTCCACGATGCGCCTGCACATGAAGAAGAGGCGGTGCCGTCTCCGGCGGCGTCCTCGGCGGCAGCGGTTCATATCGAGTTTCCCGGTCATGCATTTGTGAGCGTGGTTGGCAGTGCCGATCCAGCGGTGATTCGTGCCGTGTTGGAGAGCCTGCGAGGATGATTCCCGCCAACACACAGATATGGGTTGCAGCAGGAGTGACGGACATGCGGCGCAGCTTCACCGGGCTGAGCGCCATGGTGCAGACGACGCTTCAGCAGAGTCCCTTGAGCGGTCACGTGTTTGTTTTTCGCGGCCGCAGAGGAGACGTCATTAAATTGCTTTGGCATGACGGGGATGGTTTATGCATCTTTCACAAGCGTTTGGACAGCGGCCGATTCGTGTGGCCGAAGGCGGAGAGCGGAAGCATTTCGCTGACGCGTGCGCAGCTCGCGATGTTGTGCGAGGGCATAGATTGGAGAAGGCCGATGCGCACCTCCGCTCCGCTGATGGAAGTGTAAGAATAACTCAACTTATATATACAAGATAGATAACTTCGTTTACCGAATGAGTTATAAGTTATGACATACTAAGTTCATGGTTGCCGCCTCCGCCACGATGGCCGATCTGGATACCCTGCAACCAGGTGCATTGAAGGCGATCATCGTCGCGCAGCAACTGCAACTTCTCTCCAACGACAACGAGATCGAACACCTGAAGCTGCTTGTTGCCAAGTTGCGGCGCATGCAGTTTGGACGCCGCTCGGAGAAGGTCGCCGGACAGATCGAGCAACTGGAACTGCAACTCGAAGAGTTGGAAGCCAGTTGCGCGGAAGATGCTGCGCAGACAGAGAGCCAACCTCCCGCATCGGCTGCATCTACACCCGCAAAAGCCCCAGACAGAAGACGGCGTCCCTTGCCCGATCATCTGCCGCGCAGAGTGCACACGCATATGCCCGCCGTCGATAACTGCCCGGATTGCGGCGGCACTTTGAAGAAGCTTGGCGAAGATGTTTCCGAAGTGCTGGAGTACATACCCGCCAGCTTTGTGGTGATCCGGCATGTGCGCCCCAGGATGTGCTGCAGCAGATGCGATACGATTCTGCAAGCGCCCGCACCGAGCCGCCCTGTAGAGCGTGGCCTTGCCGGAGCGGGACTGCTGGCCCATGTGCTCACGGCGAAGTTTTGTGATCACTTACCATTGTTCCGGCAGTCCGATATCTATGCGCGAGAGGGCGTTGATCTGGAGCGCTCCACGCTGGCCAAGTGGGTAGGCGAGAGCAGCAAACTGCTGGCTCCGCTCGTCGAAGCATTGCGGCGCTATGTGATGGCCGCCGAAAAACTGCATGGAGACGATACGCCCGTGCCCGTGCTGGCACCCGGAAACGGCAAGACCAAGACGGGGCGTCTCTGGACCTATGTTCGCGATGACCGCCCCGCAGGATCGCTGGATGCACCGGCGGCCTGGTTCGCATACTCGCCCAACCGCAGAGGAGAACATCCGCAACAACATCTGGCCAAGTTTCAAGGCATCTTGCAAGCCGACGCCTTCGCCGGGTTTGACAAGCTGTATAAGGATGGGACCATCCAAGAAGCTCCTTGCATGGCGCATATTCGCCGCAAGTTTTATGACCTGGTCGAGGCGCATCAGTCGCCGATTGCCATCGAAGCGGTGGAACGCATCGCCGCCTTGTATGCGATTGAAAAAGAGATTCGCGGACGGCCTCCGGAAGTGCGGCAGAAAGTACGCAGCGAAAAAGCCCGGCCACTACTGGATGCTATGCACACCTGGCTTGAAGAGTCTTTGGCAAAACTTTCGCCCAAGTCTGTCACCGCGGGAGCGATTCGCTATGCCCTTGAGCTTTGGAAAGCCCTCGAGCGTTACTGCGATGATGGCCGCATTGAGATCGACAACAACGCCGCAGAAAGAGCCCTGAGGGCCATTGCTGTTGGCAGACGGAATTATCTCTTTGCGGGCTCCGACTCAGGTGGACAACGCGCTGCCGCGATCTATTCACTCGTCGCATCGGCCAAGCTGAACGGTATGGACCCGGAAGCATACCTGCGCCATGTGTTGGAGCGCATCGCGGATCATCCCATCAAGCATATCGAGGAGCTACTGCCGTGGAACGTCGCAGCAAACTTGTCCAAGAATCTCGACCTCGCAGCGTAGAGAAGGCCGTGACTGGTCTCCCATCCCTGTCCAACATCGCTGAGCTGATCCGGCATGGCCAGATCACCGTCGGCGTGATCCGGCCGATGGGCTGTGTGGCCATTGCTAACGATGCCCACCAGAGCCTGGCTATACTGGTTCGCCGCAAAGGCGAATCTCTGCCCCAACTTCTCGAACGGCTCGACCTGGCTGTTGGCAAAGCCCTCCACGATGATATCTGCACGGACGAAATCAACACCCCTTCAGCAACATAGAGACCCAACTCTTCGCACAGGTCGTGTCCACTTGCAAATGTGTGGACACGACCTCCCACAATCGCAGGCTTCACCAATATGCGTCAATACGGCCCGCCGTAGACGCTTACCTTTTTCCGACAGCGGCACCAAACCGATGGCTCTATCTCTTCGCCGCGATTTTGCCCCTGCTTGGATTCGCTCTTCCTTGGGGTTTGGTTCGGGCCGTGGGATGGGTTGGAGCCGGATTCTTTACGAGCACAAATTAGCCTCCCCACAGAGCATCCCGCCTGCTCTGTCATTCGTACACAGTTCACTCAATACATGTTCCCGATGAAGTGAGGCCTTTGGGCGGCACTTCGTAGCTCGCCACCGGATCACCTATCAAGGCGCAGAATAACTGGCGCGACTAGCGCATTTATTTTCATCGCGCTCAAACCATTTCCCTCGCTTCCTGATTTTCTTGTATTTTTCGTGGTGCCAATTCGATTAAGACGCAACCGCAGGACAGCGTTCGTTTGAAATAATCCAGGCGCGGTTTTCGCGGTCTTGTCAGCCCTGCCTCCCGCTTTCGATACCACTCCAAAAATTTCTGAGTCTCACTCATTCCACCCCTCCGGTAGCTGCTCCATCGGGAATCTGTATTCTGTCGCATCGTTTCTTTCGCCCTTCTTGAACGGTGCCGCCTTCTTTACGACTCTCAAATATCCATCCTTTACAGCGAAACGGAGAAGGCTGGAAACCATTGTGAAGTGGCATCCCAAGGCCGATGCCGCTGCACGGCAAGACAAGAAGAATGACACTTCGGGATACCGTTGATGTTGCAAGTGGGCGCATACCGTAATCAGCAACGGATACAGCTTTCCACGATCTTTGTCGAGCCGGAGGGTTTTCTTCTTTGCTCGCTTCAGGGCTTCGTCCAAAGGACTATCGAAAGGCAAATGTCTGATGGCGTCCCAACTCTCCATGAAGTCGATCATGCCTCTCTCGTCGTCATCGTCGGAGAAGTTGGCCCAAGGATTAGCTGGCATGTCTCGCCACGTCTTCATAATCTTCCCAACTATGGCTGCTGCTTTGTCGGAGGACAGATTCGTGATCTCAGGATGGTTCTTTGCATACCAGGCAAAAAAGTAGCAGGGACTATGCCAACCCTCCTCGTCTTCCAATTTTTGGTTTCCCCACTCATAAGCTAGTCTCAGATACTCCGGCAGGGGCTTTCCCAGTATCTTAGCTTTTTCGTTTTGCGTTTCGGACTCGATGAGAGTCTTTGTGTTTCCTTGTGTTTCATTGGGTGTCCTGTGTGTCTGAGTATCCTGTGTAGAGTCCCTGAATGGGTTCTCAGAAAAATCGCGCGCTGCAAAATCTTTTTTTGCTGGCAGGCTCATCGCGCACCCCTGGACACCGCGATTGTCTTGGCAACCCACTCGTCTATTTCGTTGCTGGGCCATAACGACGAGCGGCCATATTTGATTTGAGCCGGGAATTGCCCCACCGCGATCAGCTGGTAAATGCGCGCTCGCGACAGGCCGGTTCGCTGTTTCACAGCGGGCAAGCGGAGCAGGTGGACAGGCATCTCGAATGTGGACACAGGTACTCTCCTCTTTCAGCGCGAAGAGATACTGATTCTCGCTTTCACTTGCTCTTACTTGGCGAGTGTGCGGCATTGCCTGCACTGTCGCGCTGAACTCTGGTGCGTGCTCAAATCCCGTAGGAGAGCTTGCTTTGTATAAATGAATTTATCGGTGTTACTTGGAACTAAGTAATACAGGCTTTTAGTATCGAGCTGAGTCATGGACGTGTCAAGCCGAAAATGGCAGTAAGTGGAAGAAACGAAAAAGGCGCAACTTAATAACTAAGTCGCGCCCCTCTCGCAAGCATTACGCAAGCATCATGACTAAGTCATGCCCCTATCGCAAGCATTTTGCAAGCATCAGGACGCAACGGCTGCGGGAAACTCGATCAACTTGGACTCATTCCCCATGATGCAATTCCCCCACCATTCCATCAAAGCGCGGCGCCGTTCTAATCGTGTTCCCTTATCGTAGACGCCTTTCACACCCCGCAGACTATGGCCCAGAGCGACTTCGATAACGTCGCCATCGAATGCGCCGGAGTCATTGGCCGCAGTCGAGAACAATGAACGGAAACCATGTAGGGTCGCGGTTGGAGCAACCAACTTCAAGTTATGAAGTACGGTCCTGCGGTCTGTGTGACCACCCATGTTCCCTGGAAACAGCCATTTTGAACTTAGCTTCTGCTCTGCAATCTCGCGAAGGACAGAGACGGCGTGATTGCTCAACGGCGTGGTGAGCGGATGCCGAACTTCTAACCGGCCCTTGCGATTCGCAGCCGGGATGAACCACGTTTTATGTTCCCAATCAATGTGCGTCCATTCGGCCAGAACTGTTTCCTCGGCACGAGTCGCGCACAGGGCCATAATCATGAGTGCATCGGACGATACGACGGAACGCTCGGACACCTGCTCAATAACCGACAGCACATCGGCAAGCGGGACGGCAGTGCGAGGGACACGAACCTTTGCCGCCGAAGGAATATCGGAACTCTTCAATTCACGAGCCGGATTATCCGGTCTTGCGTTCGAGATAACGGCAATCCGCAAGGTCTGCTGACAGATGTGCAGGCACCTGTGAGCAACTGACGCGGGTTCGCCGGACAGTGCATCAGCGATCTTGCTCGTGGAAATCATCGACACCGGCGTGTCTCCGAGCTTGGACTTGAGGAGTTTCACCTTCGATTTCACCGTATCAATCGAACCCTGACGCTTGCCCGTCTTCCAGCGTTTCCAATACTCATCCAAGAACGCGCTGAAGGGCTGCCGTGCGGCTCTCTTGGACTCGTGTATGTCCTCACCCGCCTCGACACGCTGACGCGCCTTCTGTGCCTCTTCCCGTGCCTTGGCGAGTGTCATCTTCGGGAACTTGCCCAACACTGTCACCCGATCACGGCCATGTTGCCGGAACCGGTAACGCCATTCCTGTACGCCGCTTTCCTTCGATACCAACAGCAGCCCCCTTGTAGTGGCGTCCTTGGTCTTCAGTTCTTTCAAGCCTTCCCGCACAGCTTGGCGTCCCAATGCCTTGATTGCTGCGTCCGTGAGGTTTACTCCCATCTTTACTCCCGCGCCGCAACTAGACTTCCTTGGCGATCCAAAGCCAACCGTGGATTCGGAACCCATTGATTCCATTGCCATTTTCATGCGCTTTTCCCCTTCACTTGACTTCCAAAGACACTATAATTCAGACATGGCGAATTTGACTCTTGTGTATGGAATGCGGCTGCTGCCGGAGGGCGAAGTGACGGAGATTCACGACGCTACCCTCAAGCTGGCGAACGGGCACGAGGCGCATGTGACGATGCACGTGCTGGAGGGCTCGCGCGAGCAGATCGAGACGCAGCTTAAGCAAAGTCTCGATGCGTTTTTCGACTTTTATCCGGAGATCTGACAGGCTCTAGTAGTCTGCGATGCTCGCCATTGTCATGGCTTTTGGTTTAGCGGAAGCGCTGCGTTTGACGCGGAGATTGTCGAGTGCGTAGTCGATATAGCGCGGCTCGAAGTGCGACGGCTGGCCCATGAAGCGGCACGTGGCCACGATTTGATCGATGATGAATTTGGGCTGATAGGCGGCGAAATCAAGCTCCTTTTCGTCGCGAAGTTTGCGCACGATGGAGTGGAAGACTTCATCGGAGAGAGTCATCCCTTGCTTCTCGCTCTCATTTTTGAAGATGGTTCTGAAGTTGTCCAGATTCGGCGGACCGACCTCGATCTTGTAGGGTAGGCGGCGCAGAAATGCGGGATCCATCAGGTCTTCCGGCTCGAGGTTGGTGGAGAACATGATGAGTTCCTCGAATGGAATGCTGAAGCTTTTACCCGTGTGCAGTTTGAGGTAGTCGACTCGGCTCTCCAAAGGAACAATCCAACGGTTGAGCAGATGCGTCGGGCTCACGAGCTGGCGGCCGAAATCGTCGATGATGAAGCAGCCGCCAAGAGCCTTCACGTGCAGCGGCGCCTCGTAGTAGTTGCCCACCGTGTCGTAGCGGAGGTCGAGCATTTCGAGTGTGAGTTCGCCGCCCGTAACGACGAAAGGCCTGCGGCAGGGGACCCAACGCGCGTCGAATTCCTCGCGCCGAATGACCGAGAGTGCATTCTCATCGTTGACTTTGGGCGGATCGAGCTGGACGTGGATGCTGGGGTCGTGTACGCGAATGATCTGGCCTTCCACTACGATCGAGTAGGGTACGTAGATCACGTCGTGGAAGACGCTGCTGAGGCGCAGGGCCATGGAGGTTTTTCCGTTGCCCGGTGGCCCGTAGAGAAGAATGGCGCGGCCAGAGTTCAATGCCGGCCCGGTCTGCTCGATCATGCTGTCGTCGAATGTCAAATCGCTCATGGCCTTGCGGATGCGATCGAATGTGATGAGCTCGTTGGTGAGCTTCTGCAAGCTGACCCGGTAGTTGAACTCATCGAGCGTCACGGGGGCGGGGCCGGTGTAGCGCAGGCGAGACAGTGCATCGACGGTCCAGTTCCGTCCTGCTTCGGTGAAGGAGTAGCTCAAGTCGATGGGGTTATCGGAGTAGCGCGATCCCAGGGTCTGGAGCAGCTGGCGGTCGACGGCCATGCGGATCAGGTCGAGAACGATGTGGTAGGGAAGTTTGATCGCGTCGATGAACTGACGCGTTGTTTCCAACCGATCACGATAGATCAATTTGAGCAGCAGACCCATCAGATCGACTTCGTCGACTCCGGTAGCGCGGATGTCGGCCGGCTCGGTGGGGATTCGATGCAGAAAGGCGTTGAGTTTTTCCTGGGTGATGGCTCCAATTGCGACAAGATTGTCGCCGAGCCTTCCGCCGTGGTCGGTCATGCGCGCCAGGGCTTTAGCGATGTCGTCGTCTGTGACGAGCTTCGCGCTGACCAGCAGATCCCCTAATCGCAATCGTGTGGCGATGACGTCCTCCTGAAATAAACCGGCCTAGCTGCCCCATGCTGCGGCTCGATTGTTAAGGACTATTTCGGCCAGAGGTAACTCTAGTTCTAGAAGTAAACTCGCGTCTAAATATCTATTTTATCGGAGAATAGGCACGGCGCAGGAACTTAGGTAATGTATGGGGAGGGTCCTTTTGTAGCTTTTGATTACCAGCACGAATGTCTGCTGGGGAAGCCAGTTTTGCGGTCTGATCGAATCGGGTCGGCGCTGGCTGAGAATGAGAACTTTCTTAGAAATTGACGGCTCGGTTGGTATTACGCGCGCGAGGAAACGCGCATTGTGCTTCTCTCCATCTCTGAGCTCGGGCGCTCGGGCTTCCTGCGAAAAGCGGTGGTGTTGCTGCTGGGCTTGATTGCTCCAACGAGCGTGATGGCGGGAGGGCCGAGGCGGGTGGCAGGGATCAGTTTTTTCGATCCTGCAGTCGTGGGCCAGCCGATTCATTGGCCCGGGGGGCTGGTGCGGTATTACGTCGATCAGGGGCCTCTGAACGGGTCTGTCAGTAATGTGCAGGCCACGGCCATGGTGGACGCGGCAGCGGTTTTGTGGAGCGGAGTTTCGACAGCTGGGGTTACGCTGGTCGATGCCGGCGCACTCAATGAAGACGTGAACGGAAGCAACGTAGTCGCCACCAATGGAGTCTTTGCGCAGCCAACCGATATGACGCCGTCGGCCACGAGTTACGCAGTTGGCGTGGTTTATGACGCCGATGGAACGGTGATCAATTCAATTTTCGGGGCAGGCGCGAGCGATGCGACGAACTGCCAGAGCAACGGAGTGTGGACCTGGGTCGACAATATCCACTCCGACGCGACCATCGCTCACGGCGTCATTCTTCTGAACGGCCTCTGCACGAATGCGCAAAACCAGATGGAGATGATGAGCTTCCAAGTGGAGCGCGCCTTCGGGCTGATTCTCGGGCTTGATTTCTCGCAGGTGAATCCAAACGCACTCACGAGCGGCGACCCCAACCAGGAACTCGGGATGCCGATCATGCAGCCGTTGAGCGGAGCTTGCGGTACGTCCGGCGGGGCGTGCATTCCCGAGCCCAATGTGCTGCGTTTCGACGATATTGCCGCGCTGAACCGGATTTATCCAATTACTCTGGCGAACCTCGCCAGCTTTCCCGGTAAGGAGCTGACAGCGGAAAATACGGCGTCGATGGAGGGGACGCTTTCGTTTCGATCGGGCGAGGGAATGCAAGGCGTGAATGTGGTGGCGAGGCCTCTCGATGCGAACGGCAATCCGCTTTACCAATACACCGTGACGGCCGTCTCCGGCGGCTACTTCAACGGAAAGCATGGAAATCCGGTCTCAGGGTGGACCGATGCTAACGGCGACCTGCTCACGCAATGGGGATCCGAAGATCCGACGCTCCAGGGCTATTTCGATCTGCGCTTCATGCCAATTCCGCCAAGTGTAAGTGTGGCGAATTATCAGATCACGTTTGAGGCGATCAATCCGCTTTACTTGCTGGAGAACTCGGTGGGACCGTATGTGGATGGCTCACCGGCCCCTTCAGGCACGATGCCCACGCTCTCAGCGCCGGGCATGACGGTAGGAATGTCGGAGATGCTCGAAGTCGATATTCCTGACTCCGCCGCGGGCGGCTTTGAGGATGCGATTGCCAGCGAGACGTCGCCGCGCATGTTAGCGCCCAGCGGGGAATGGTGCGGCCGTTTGAGCCAGGTGGGCCAGACTGAT
The DNA here is from genome assembly GCA_003140785.1 of Acidobacteriaceae bacterium. Classification (GTDB taxonomy): domain Bacteria; phylum Acidobacteriota; class Terriglobia; order Terriglobales; family Acidobacteriaceae; genus Telmatobacter. The sequence goes on from PLKY01000007.1 coordinate 9,426, forward strand.
TGGTTCGTGTTTCCGGTACGCGCGGGGCGGACTTTCACTGTCGTCACTCAGGCAATAAATGAAAATGGCAGGGTCACGAATTTGAAGGCTCTGCCTGCGCTGGGAGTGTGGAGCGCGATCGATGCGGCTGGATCGGCCCCTCGCGGCTGGGCGCCTGCCCTCAATGGAGATGCGACAGGCGAAACGTACCTCGAAGCGCTAAGCCCATCGGATGATGTGGTGCGGCTCGGCATCGCCGATATGCGCGGAGACGGCCGACCTGACTATTTCTACATTGGCTGGGTTCTCTATGCCGACACGGTAATGCCGGCCAGGCTGCCGGTGGCTGGCGGCCCAATCGTGATTCACGGCATGGGATTTCATCCATCGGATACGGTGTTCGTCGCTGGCCGCGCTGCAGTGGTCACGAGTGTTTCACCAAACGAGATCACGGCGATTGCCCCAGCGGCTGCAACCAACGTTTCAGGCTCGGTGGACGTGGAAGTCGATGACTTGCCGATTTACTCTGCCGCAGCGATTATCACGGGCGGTGTCAGCTACGACGCGGGCACGGGTGACTCGCTCACCCTCGTCACCGCGCCAGCCAACACCGTGCCGATCAATGTGCCAATTCCCTTCACCGTGACGACGCTTGGGGCGAATCTGAGTCCTGCCGGAGGAGTCACTGTTACTTACAAAGTGGTCAGCGGCTCGGCGACGCTGGGATGCGGTCAGTCCACGTGCGTCGTCACGTCCACCGGGGACGGCGTTGCCACGCTGTCGGTGTCAGCTGTCAACGCGGCCCCAGCCGTGGTCACCGCGACTCTGACGAATGACGCAAGCCTGCAGGCGCATTTCACGGGAGGCACACCACCGACGCTCAGTGCGTTGACTCCGACGGTTTTTGTGGCTGCTGGCGCTACAGTGAGTTGGACGGCTGAAGCGCTGGTGCTGAACAACGGCACGCCGATGAGCGGGCAGTCTGTGGCATGGCAGACTGTCGGGGGAATCTCGACGCAAGACGGTGGTCCAACCAATTCGAACGGGAGCGGGATTGCGACGTCGATTTTGACGGTAGGCCCGCTCGCGGAAGGCCAACAGGCCGTCTCTGCCGCGTGTGTGAATGGGACCTCGCAGTGTGCCAACTTCACGGCGAACGGCTCTCGTCCCGAATACGCCGACGTCGAAGCGGTTTCGGGGACCGTGCAGAGTCTCAGCGCTTCCAGTACCCCGAGCCAAATTGTTCTTCGACTGCGCGACATGAATGGCAATGCGATGGCTGGCGGTACGGTCACGCTCTATCAGGCTTTGTACGCGTGGGCTCCTCCCTGCGCTCCCCATGGAGGCTGCGCGGCGTCCGAGCTTCTTGCGTCCCAAACTTCCACAGCCACCTCGGCAATCGACGGCACAGTCACTTTTACACCGGCCTCGCTGCCCGGCGTGCCGACGAATCTCTTAGGTTTGGCAGCCACAGGGAATACGAGCATACTGAGCGTGGCCATCGAAGAACATCCGTAGTTGAGAAACTGGCCTGGCCCTGAGAGTGTGACCAGCAATATTTCCTCAGGTTTTGTTCCACATTGCGAATCCGGCGAATCTGCAGCCTCCACAACGTCATTCTCGACCGTTTTTTGATGTTGCCGAACCCTCTCCACGAGCATCCGATAGAGGAGAGGTCGAATGGTCACTCCTTCGAATTTGCTCGATTCTCGCGGGCCGGACCACCGCCCCAGCGTCGTCATCGTTGGTGGGGGTTTTGCCGGCCTGAATGCTGCCAAAGCGCTGGCTCACCTGCCGGTTGAGGTAACCGTCGTCGATCGGCGGAACCACTACACCTTTCAACCGCTGCTTTACCAGGTGGCGCTGGCGGTGCTGTCGCCTGCCGACATTGCGCAGCCCATTCGGACCATCCTTCGACGCCAGACCAACACACAGGTCCTGATGGACGAGGTTGTCGCCATCGACGCAGGCGCGCGGCAGGTATCGCTCGGGTCGGGCGCGCGGCTGCCTTTCGACTACCTGGTGCTGGCTACCGGTGCAACGCACTCCTACTTTGGCCATGAAGACTGGGCTCCGTTTGCTCCCGGCCTCAAATCTATCGAAGACGCGATCGAGATTCGCCGCCGCGTGCTGCTGGCCTTCGAATTGGCCGAACGCCAGATGCAGGAACGAGGCTGGCATCCACCGCTTAACTTCGTGGTGATTGGCGGCGGTCCGACCGGAGTGGAACTGGCAGGCGCAATCAGCGACATTACCAAGCTTTATATGCGCCATGATTTCCGGCACATTGACCCCACGACAGCCAAGGTTTCGCTGCTCGACGCTGGGCCGCGGATTCTGGCCGCCTATCCGCCGGACCTTTCTGCCAAGGCTGAGGCACAGCTGAAGGATCTGGGAGTCGAAGTCCACACTGGCACGCACGTCACCGGCCTTGGCCCGGGATGGGTGGAGGCCGGTGGACAGCGTATCGACGCAGCGGTGACCTTGTGGGCTGCGGGTGTGCAGGCGTCGCCGCTGGGCAAAATGACGGGGGCGCCTGTGGACAAACGAGGGTGCGTGCTGGTCGACGACCGGCTCAATCCTCCCGGCATGCCGGAGATCTTCGTCCTTGGCGACCTGGCGCACTTCGAGCAAGATGGCCATCAGGTTCCGGGAGTAGCACAGCCGGCGATGCAGATGGGCGACCATGTTGGCCGCATGATTGCTGCCGATCTGAAGGGAAAGACTCGTCCGGCATTCTGCTACTTTGACAAAGGGGACATGGCGACCATCGGCCGCATGGCCGCGGTGGCGAAGGTCGAGTGGCCCTTCAAAGCGCACATGAGCGGCTTTCCCGCTTGGATCACATGGATCACTGTGCACATTTTCTTTCTGATCGGTTTCCGCAATCGGCTCTCGGTGTTTGCCGCGTGGATCTGGACCTACTTCACGTTCACGCGCGGGGCTCGACTGATTACAGGTGACCAGAATTTGCCGGGCTGGAAGGACCAACTGGCTGCCGGGCCCGCAAACGAGGCAGCCGCGAAGGCGGCCGAGGTGAAATGAGGGCCTGATCCCGTCGAGTAAACTGGTGAAGAGATGCTCGACCTGGGATTTGTCCGAGGAAACCTGGAAAAAGTGGAAGAAAAACTGCGTGCGCGGGGCGCTGACCCGGCCGCTTTGCTGGGAGATTTTCGAGCCCTCGACCAGAGTCGGCGCGAGGCGATTACGCAAGCGGAGCAGTTGAAGGCGCACCGCAATGAGCTGAGCCAGAAAGTTGGGGCGCTGAAAAAATCCGGCCAGGACGCGACGGCTGTGATGGATGAGACGCGCGCCCTGAAGGACCGGCTCGACGAACTGGACAAGACCGCCGCCGAACTCGATGAGTCGATGCGCCTGTCCCTTGCGCGCATTCCGAACCTGACGCGCGATGAGGTTCCCACGGGCCTGTCTGAAGCCGAGAACGTCACCGTCAAGACCTGGGGCGACAAGCGCACATTCGATTTTGAGCCGAAGCCTCACTGGGAAATCGGCGAGGCCCTTGGCATTCTCGACTTGGAACGCGCGGCAAAGCTGAGCGGCGCACGATTCGCGGTGTACATGGGCGCGGGAGCGCGGCTGGAGCGGGCCCTGATCGGATTCATGCTCGACATGCACACCGAGCAGCATGGGTACACCGAAGTGCTGCCGCCGTTCATGGTCAACAGCAAGAGCCTGTTCGGCACGGGCCAATTGCCGAAGTTTGCCGAGGACCTTTTCCGCTGCTCTGATGCCGATGTAGAGGCCGTGACGCGCGGCGAGTTCAAAGACAATGACCACTGGCTCATTCCCACAGCAGAAGTCCCAGTGACCAACCTCTATCGGGACGAAATTCTGGACGACGCGCGCCTTCCAATTTCGCTGACAGCGTACACGCCTTGTTTTCGCGCCGAGGCCGGAGCTGCGGGCAAAGACACGCGTGGCATCATTCGCCAGCACCAATTCCAAAAAGTTGAATTGGTGAAATTCGCGCGACCGGAGGAGTCGGACGCAGAGCACGAGAAACTCACGCGGAATGCCGAGGAGATACTCGAAGCTCTAAAGCTTCCGTATCGGCGTGTGCTGTTGTGCACCGGCGATACCGGTTTCTCAGCGGCCAAGACTTTCGATCTTGAAGTCTGGCTGCCGGGCCAGCAGCTGTATCGGGAGATTTCCTCGTGCTCGAACTTCGAAGCGTTCCAGGCCCGGCGGGCTAACATTCGCTTCAAGCCGGGCGGCAAAGGCAAAACCGAGTTTGTCCACACGCTCAACGGAAGCGGGCTGGCAGTGGGCCGCACATGGCTGGCGATCCTCGAGAACTACCAGCAATCCGATGGGGCTGTGATTGTGCCAGATGCGCTGCGGCCTTACATGGGCAGCCTGGAAAGGATCACCGCTAGGACAGTATGAACAAGATCCTGAAGAGCTATTTCTACTGGACGTATCCGCGCGGCAATGTTCACTACGACGTGATGGTGTCGCTGATCCTCATTTTTATTTTTGTCACGCCGCAATTCTGGAACTTCGGCGACAAACCTTCGAAGGCATCGGGTCCGGCACATCCGATCACGGTTGTGGGCGATGGCGACCACGACGTCATTGTGTCCGTGCAGGCCTCGGATGTTCACATCCCTGAAGGCGCTTCGAACAACGAAGTGAAAAAGGCGTTGCGCATGGCCATTGAGCCGGTCACCGGCGACGCTGTTTTTGTGGAGCGCTGGGAGACAAAACCCGACGACCAAGGCAATCTCATCTGGAGAATCTGGGCGCATCGCTGAGAAAGATCGTCGATATGCCGTGCCATGGCATCCAAGAAGCAAAGGAAGCTAATGTTTCTGAGACGGAAATTGATGGTGGGCGCTGCGCTAGTTTGCCTGGTGATGCCAAGCCGTGCAGTGCTGGCGGCCGACGACCTGCAAAAGGTGCTGAACCAGCTTGACACTGCGGCGGCGAACTTCCACACCACGACTGCCGAGTTCGAATTCGACTCTATCCAAACGGATCCAATTCCCGACACGGATGTGCAAAAGGGCACCGTTTACTACGAGAGGAAAGGCACCAGCTTCTCAATGGCGGCGCACATCGACGAAGTAAACGGCAGACCCGCTCCCAAGGTGTACTCGTATTCCGGGGGACATCTTCAGTTGTTCGAGCCGATGATCGACCAGGTGACGCGGATCAACAAAGCCAGCGCATACGAGGGTTACCTGATGCTGGGATTCGGCGCCAGCGGCAAAGATCTCGCCGGCAAATGGAACATCAAATATGCCGGCCCTGAGACTTTGGGCGGTGTGAAGACGGACAAGCTCGAACTTGTCGCCAAAGACCCGACCGTGCGCAGGAATCTGCCCAAGGTGACGATCTGGGTCGATCCCACGCGCGGCGTGAGCCTCAAGCAGGTCTTTGACGAAGGTCAGGGGCAATCACGCGTCTGCACCTACACGAATATCAAAGTGAATCTGCCGCTACCCGCCGATGCATTTACGTTCAAAACGGATAGCAAGACGCAGTACGTCGACCACTAGAGCGGACTGTGTCAGCGGGTTTCAGCCCTGCGATTCCGCTCTCAGGCAGTCGCGCGGAACTCGAAGAGACGCGCCAACGCGACGACGCCGAGCGCGAAGAGCATGGGGAAGTATTCCAGCGTGTAGCGCGCCTCGGGCGGACATACCGTGAGCAACATGGCACTGCGCAGAAGCATGTAGGCCAGCATCCATGGCCAGAGGCGCGGCCGCAGGCAGAGTCCGGTGAAGCCCAGCACCAGATAAAGCGCGTTGAGAACTGCGTAGAACCAGCTGAAACGCGTCTCGACGTGGTGGTGCGCGTAGACCCACCAGTCCAGATCGATGGGCAGATTTTCGACCCGCGGACGCAGCCACNNGGCGGCGAGGCGGGCAAACCCCGCGTCAATCTCGGGCGTCAGATTCCAGCCATTCTTGTTGTATCCAGCCGCCAGGGCTGCGGTTTCTTCGTGCTGCGCCGGAGTATCGAATGCGCGGTCGGGCAGCTTGCTAACGTCGAGTTCGTCTCCCGGCACGTTCCAGACCACGTTGTAGGTGGAGACAAAATCGAGGCACCAGGTCTTCACCCAGCGGTCCCATCCTGGAGTCACGGGATCTCCGGGATCAGTAGCCGAGCGCGGAGCGAGAGGCTGAAAGACATGGAAGACTTGCCAATTGCGCAAGGTCCACGCGGCGAAGGGCGCCGCAGCCAGTAGTCCACAAACGACGGCCATCCGGACCAAGCGTGAATTTGGCGCGGGCCATTTGCCGGTCCCCGGGCTCAGCATCAGCGCGGGAGCGAACGAAATCGCGACGAGCGCGCCGTCCGGGCGAAGCAAAGCTGCGTACGTCACCGCAAAGGTGAATGTGAGGGCAAATCTCCAGCTCGGCCGCTCCTGGAAACGGGCTGTCGACCACAATGCCAGCGTCAGGACAAAAAGCGTCGGACCTTCGGTCAGCGGGCTGGCCGCGTACACTGCGGTAAAGGGGCAAAGCGCAGCAAGCCATAGCGCTCCGTGCATGGCGCCGTTCTTGAGTTCCAGTGGAGCGATGCGCCGTGCGAAATCCGCGAGGAAGAGGCAGCCGACCAGTTCCATCGCAATCTGCACCCATGCCACTGCGGCGTAGTGCCCTATCCCAAAGAGCCGGAAACAAAGAGCGAGGAAGAGGGGATAGCCCGGCAGTCGAATCAACGTGGAAAATGCCTGCCCTGAGCCAACAGTCAGCGCGTAACGCCCGTGAAGAAGCAGGTTCTTCGCAATGTCCCCGTAAACCAGCGTGTCCCCATTGGTCTCGAAGAAGTGCCGGAGCATCCAAACGCGTAAGAGAAAGCCGGCAACCAGCGCCGAACTGATCGACACTTTCGAGCGCAAGCTTCTAACCGCTGGACTTGTGGCCTTCAATTGACTCAAAGAAGCGGCTTCCATACGATTCGTACTGTATAGCNNTTCGCCAACCTCTTGGGACCTGCCTTGTTGTCAGGTCCCATCCTCGCGCACACCAGGGCAGAGGCATTTATGAGACCGGTTGTAGACTGTTTCTCCGAGTGCCGCGAAAGTAGAAACGAAAAGTACCATGCCCGATAAGCAGATTTTCTTCGATCCCCAGCGAAAACGTTGGAAACGGCTGCGGCGCATCATTGATGCGACGGCCGTGTTGAGCACGCTGGTGCTTGCGGGCTTCATCTTCAATGTGCTGCGCAGCCAGCCATTGCCGGAGTTGCTGCTGCCGGCGTTCCGGCACAATTACAAGGCGCTGTCCGACCGCCCAGCGGCGCCGCGTGGCGCAAAGGCCATAAAGCCAGCGCGCCGCAAGACGACGCGTTTGCCTTCTGAGATTCCCTTCAATACGGGCGAAGGATTGCGCGCCGCCTACTATGTGCCGTACGACGAGGCCAGCTATTCCTCGTTCAAGCAGCACGTGCACCAGATCGATATGTTGTTTCCCGAGTGGCTGCACGTTGACTCATCCAAGCCGGCCCTGCTGGCTATCGACAACGAAAGCCATCGCGCATATCCGGTTTTGGATGGCATTACTGTTCATGATCCCGACGATTTGGGCCGGATCAAGCGAACGATTCAGCTGGCTCGGGAAGACACGGAGATTTTCCCCCACGTTAATAACTACAACTCGAACACCCAGGACTGGGACGCCAAAGTGGGCGATCTTTTGAAGGATGCGGGGAACCGGGTAGCACTGCGCCAGCAAATCCTGCGCTTTCTCGCGGCCTTTCCAGCTTATCGCGGTCTCTCGGTCGACTTTGAAAGCCTGCCGGATGACGCCGTGCCGGCGTATATGCAATTTATCCAGGAGTTGTATGCGGAGATGCACCCGCGCAATCTGCGGCTCTACGTGACGACGGCTGCGGGCACCGACAGTAAGCTTCTCAAGGTCATCGCGGCCAATTCCGATGGCGTAGTGCTGATGAACTACGACCAGCACGAGGCGACGAGCGATCCGGGGCCTATTGCGAGCCAGGGCTGGTTCGTTGCCAATCTGACCCGCGTGCTCAGTTCGGTCCCGAAAGAAAAGCTGATATGCGCCATGGGAAACTACGGCTACGATTGGACGCTGTCGATTCCGCCTCCGGCAAAGCGCGGCCACAAGCGGCCAAAGCCGGAAGTGCTCAATACCGAAGATCTGCCCGTTTCGGACGCGTGGCAGCGTGCGTCGGATGCGGATGCCGATCTGAATCTGGACTACGATTCGCTCAATCCGCACTTCGACTACATCGACGAGGATAATAATCAGCGCCACGTAGTTTGGTTCCTTGACGCTGTGACACTTCTGAACGAAATGCGAGCGGCGCGGCAACTTGGGCTGCAGACATTTGCCTTGTGGCGTCTTGGGTCGGAAGACAGCTCGCTGTGGAATGTGTGGGACAAGCCCAGCAACCAAAACTCGCTGGAGGCGCTTTCTCCTGTTGAACCCGGGCATAGCGTGGACACCGAGGGTGAAGGCGACATCATGCGGGTCACAGGCTTGCCGCAGTCGGGCGCACGCACGGTGCAGATCGACACGGACGAGCCTGATCCACGCAAGAAGCTCATCATCGACGAGCATATGGATGCATATCCGCAGACGTACACCATTTCGTACTACGGCTACCATCCCAACCAGGTCGCGCTTTCCTTCGACGATGGGCCCGATCCGAAGTGGACGCCACGCATTCTCGACATTCTGAAGAAAGAGAATGTGAAGGGCACGTTTCTAATCATCGGCGAAGAGGCTCTCGAGAATATTGGTTTGTTGAAGCGTGAGTTACGCGAAGGTCACGAGATCGGCAACCACACCTATACGCATCCCGACATTAGTGAAGTCTCGTTGAATCGTCTTGAGTTTGAAGTGAAGCTGACGGAGCGGCTCTTCGAAAGCAAATTGGGCGTGCAGCCCCACTATTTCCGGCCGCCATACGACGTCGACGAGGAGCCGGATACCGATGATCAGGCGAAGCCGATTGTGCGCATTCAGCAGGATGGTTATATCGTCATCGGCAACAAAATCGATACCAACGACTGGGATGAACGCGTCAAGAAGACGCCGGCGGAAATTGCACAGTCGGTGCTCGAGCAGCTGGATCGAATGAAGACGAAGCCCCAATTCCGGGGTTCAGTCATCCTTATGCACGACGGCGGAGGCGATCGCTCGGTCACGGCAACAGCGCTGCCGGTGCTGATCGATACGCTGCGCGCTAACGGCTACACGTTCGTTTCCGTTTCATCGCTGATGGGCAAAACGCCGGCGGAGGTCATGCCGCGGCTCACCTTTTGGCAATATATGCGTGCGATTCCGGACTCAATCGCTTTTTCTACGCTCGCCGTCATTGGTAACTTTATCGTGTTTGTCTTTTTTCTCGGCGATATCCTGATGAGCGCACGACTCATCCTGGTCGGTGTGTTCGCAATCATCGATCGCATGCGCCGCCCGCACCGCGAAGCCTCGCCGGGATTCAATCCGCGCATCGCTGTGCTGATTCCGGCATACAACGAGGAAAAGGTTATCGTTCGCACCATTCGTTCGGTGTTGCATTCCGATTACGAAAACCTGCACGTCATCGTGATCGACGATGGTTCCACAGACAACACGTTTGAAGTGGCTCGCACGGCCTATGCGCGTGAGATCGCCGCAGGCCGCGTGCAGGTGCTGACCAAGGCCAACGGAGGCAAGGCTGCCGCGCTCAATTATGCGCTCGACGGTCTCGACGAGGAGTTTTACGTCGGCATCGATGCCGATACGGTGATTGCCGCCGATGCTATTACCAAGCTCATCCCTCATTTCGAGGATCCCCTGGTGGGCGCCGTTGCCGGAAATGCGAAGGTTGGCAACCGGGTAAACCTTTGGACGCGCTGGCAGGCCCTCGAATACATCACGAGCCAGAACTTCGAGCGGCGAGCGCTGGACCTTTTCAACGTTGTCACCGTTGTGCCCGGCGCAATTGGCGCGTGGCGGACGGAGCCGGTGAAAAAGGCTGGCTGCTATCCGCTGAATACCGTGGCCGAAGATGCCGACCTCACCATGAATCTCCTCGAACAGAAATTCAAAGTGGTGTACGAGGACCGCGCTCTTGCGTTCACGGAAGCGCCCATCAATGCGAGCGGGCTCATGCGCCAGCGGTTCCGGTGGTCGTTCGGCATTTTGCAATCGGTGTGGAAGCATCGCCTTGCATTCGTGCGCAACAAGGCGATGGGGCTCTTTGCGCTGCCGAATATTCTCATCTTCCAGATGTTTCTGCCGCTGGTCTCGCCGTTCATCGACCTGATGTTTCTAGCCGGCATCGTTCACTACCTCATCGATCGGCACTATCATCCGGAGGCAGCTTCCGCGGCGAGTTTCATGAAGCTGCTGGCGTACTTTCTGACGTTTTTGCTTATCGACTTCGTCACCTCGACAGTGGCGTTCAGCCTGGAGCGCCGCCATCCCGCCAACAAGGGCGATGGCTGGCTGCTGTTCCACATCTGGCTGCAGCGTTTTGCGTATCGGCAGGTGTTTTCGATCGTGCTGTTCAAGACGTTGATGCGCGCCATCGATGGCAAGCCATTTAATTGGGACAAGCTGGAACGCACCGCGCTGATGAGTAAGCACACCGAAGCGCTGACGGAAACGCGGTAAATATTCTCCAAACCCGGTTGCCTTGCGGTAACTCATGCGTTACCATGATTCGTGACCGAAGTCCTAGAATATCTCGATTGAAAAGGACGGAGTCCGTAACGCGATTGGCTGACCAGGCAGGACGCTACAGCGAGAGCCCGGATTATTGCATCTGTACTTCGAATGGAAGGCAGCAACTTCTCCGCGACGAAGAGTGTGGGAGTCGGCGTTTCGGAGTTGCGGATGGATTTCGGACCGGGCTATCGAGTTTACTTCGGAAGGGCCGGAGAGCAGCTGGTGATCCTACTGGGCGGCGGGACGAAGAAGCGACAGCAGATGGCATCGAGACAGCGCGGCTGCTTTGGGCCGAGTACAAAAGCCGTAAACAGGAGAAGTAAATGGCACTCACGCGCAGCGTTAGAGAAACAATTCGGGAGCAGCTCGGAGACCGGAAATTTCGCCGCGAATTCCTGCGTGAAGCAGTTGCGAACATGGTCGCCGGGGATCTCGACACGGCCAAGGCTGTACTCCGCGAGTACATCAACGGGACGGTCGGTTTTGTGGCGCTGGGCGCTGCGCTTTCGAAGTCGCCGAAAAGCTTGATGCGCATGCTCAGCCGGGATGGAAACCCTCAAGCGCGGAATTTGTTTGAAGTGATCGCCTACCTGCAGAAGGCTGATGGAACGGTTCTCACCGTGCGTGCCAGTACTTCGGCTGCTGCCTAACGACCGCCAAGTATTTATTCGCTTGGCTCAGGACGAGGCAAATTGAGACCGATTCGGCAGGTTTCACCGACGATGGCTTGAGTGTTCGTGGCTGCCGCCGGAATGGCCCCCGCTAAAATGGCTTTCTTTAGGAGCCTTGGGTGCCTTCCAACCGCCTGAGCCGCCCCAACCGGAGTGGCCGCCGCCGTAGCTGTAAGCCTTCGGCGCCTTGCCTCCATACTCGCCTGAGTTGTGGTTGCCGAAGAAGTGCGATCTCCCGGATTGCGACCTGGCGATTTCACCGCCGCGGAATGAGTCATGGGCTCGCCCGCTGCTACTGCCCCGGTAGCTGTTTTGATAACTGTTCTGGGGCGCGCGATACGCGGGTGTTGGGCTGGCGTATCCGAGACCCTGGCGTCGTGCGTAGCCGTCCCGCGCTGAATTCGAGAACCCAGAGCCATAATTTTGCCGGCCCAATTGTTCTGTGCGACCGGAATATGCCGGCTGCCTGAATTCATTGCCAGGCTGACGGTTTTCAAACTGCTGGTTCCCTATGGCCTGCGGATAGCGGTTGTATGCCTCTTGTGTGGGGAGCGCGGGCCGAGCCTGCATCTCGTTGCGCGAGGGGAATCCGTGATTGAAGCCTTCCGCTGTGCGCGCATCGCCGTAGGGTTGTGGCCGGCCAAATCCCTGCTGGCCATAGCCGCGATTGAACTGTTCAGTTGGACGCCCATAGGTGGGAGCGTAGCCGTTGCGTGCCGAGCCGTAGCCTTTTGGAGCGCGATTAAAACCGTAGCCGCCTCGAGCAATTTGCGGCACGCCGGGATAGTTGCGTGGCCCGCCGTGCGGAAAGCCCCAATCAGCGACAGAATTGCTGTGCGTGAAATAGCTGTCGTGGTTAAAGAGAACCGAGTGAGTCAGCCAATCTAGACCCCAACCCAGAAAACCCCATGGCGTATGCATGAACGCGTTCATCGCGAAACTCAGCCCGAACTGAACCGGCGATGAACCAAAGAACGATCCCAACGCGCCGATGAGAGAAAAACCGGGGTAAGGCGAAACCGGCTGCCCATAAACATCCCATGGGTTATAGGTGGGCACACAGACCACCTGAGGATTCGTTGGAGCAATATCGATGACGCCCTGGTTGTCGCTCACTTCCTCCTGCGGTGTGCTTCGGAGATTGCCGGCCTCTTCAGCACGCTCGCGCATAACCTGAATCGTCTGCAACACGTCCTGTGGCTGGTTGTAATAAGCGTTGCCGAGGCTCGTAGTCCATTGCAGATTTCCGTCAAGCATGGCCAGGACCTGCGGAAACGCGGTGAGCGCTTTCACGCTCGGATCCCAATTTGCCTGCGCGTCAGCTCCGCCGGCAATCTCCTCCGGCGCTGCATTACCCATGGATCGCAACCACTGATCGGCCGCGGAAACCTGCGCTGGATAAGTCGAAGCGGCAAGAATCTGCGCGACAAGGCCATCGGGATAGAGAGCGATGGGAGCAACCAATTGTGTCAGCTCGTCGGGGTTGAGCGGTTGCATCTGGCTCAACTGCTGCCCGTAGCCTTGCTGTGGGTATTGCTGCGTGGGTCCTTGATACGGCGGTTGTGGATAAGCCGGCCGCGCGTATTGTGGCTGCGGATATTGCTGGTAGGCCGGCTGCGGGGGCTGGGGATATGCATACTGCTGCGCTGGCTGATACTGCTGCGGAGTGCCGTTGGGGTAGGGATCGTCCGGAGGCCAATCCTGCTGGGCTAACAGCGGCGCTGCCGCGAGCGAAAGTCCGAGGAAGGTCGCTGCTATCGCAAACCTTGGGTACAGATTCCTTGACGCGGCTTTGGAGGACCTGGAAACCGCAGTCGCACCTTGTTGGAGCGGAATTGCGGTACAAAAGAGCTGTGCAGAGCAAAGGTCGCGCAAAATGATACGGGGTTCCATTTTCCCTCTCGTGGCCCACTTTCGCCCGCAACCGCGGGCTGTGTTTGGCCTCCGCGCGCTCGATGAACGCTCGGGATCTAACCGCGTGTGACCGCTCATCTCCCTGGGACCCCCAAAATACGGGGGCGCCTCCTCGGGAAGGTCCCTATACATTTGGACCCAGTTTCAAGGGGTTAGTTTCGCGGATTGAATGGATACTTTGCGCGGACTTGCCAGCGCAGAAATCGTTCGACCACGCGCATGGCAGCGCAGGAGCAAAGCAGCTAAACTGGAGTGGCTATGGCAACCGTTTCGCTTCCCACTGAGATTCAGCCCCGCGTCCCACAAGGCGCATTCAAGAACGAACCATTCACCGACTTCAAGGCTCCTGAGAATTTCCGCAAGATGCACGAAGCTTTGGAGTTGGTCCGCGGTCAATTGGGCCGCGAATACCGCCTGATTATCGGTGGTCACAGGGTCACAACAGAAGGCAAGATTCGCTCGCTCGATCCGTCGCGCCCCAGCCAGGTGGTTGGAGTGCATCAGAAGGCCGGCGCGGAACATGCAGAGCAAGCCATGCAGGCAGCTCTCCGCGCTTTCGAGTTTTGGAGTCGGACCTTAGTCAGCGAGAGGACTTCCCTGCTGCTGGCGGCAGCGGAGATCATTCGCAAGAGGAAGTTCGAGTTCTGCGCGTGGCTGACCTACGAAGTGGGAAAAAACTGGGCGGAAGCCGACGCCGATGTCGGCGAGACAATCGACTTTCTAGAATTTTATGCGCGCGAGGCGCTGCGGCTGGCCGAGGCTAAGACGCCAATTCAACTTGCGGGCGAAAAGAATGAGCTGATCTACATTCCACTCGGAGTGGGAGCGGTGATTCCGCCGTGGAATTTTCCGTTTGCCATTATGGCCGGCATGACGGCTGCGGCCATCGTTACAGGAAATACGGTGGTCCTGAAGCCCTCGAGCGATTCGCCCACGATCGCCGCGAAGTTTGTTGAGGTGCTGGAAGAAGCGGGCATGCCGGGCGGTGTTGTGAACTTCTGTCCGGGGTCGGGGGCTGCGTTTGGCAACGCCATTGTGGAGCATCCGAAGACGCGCTTTATCGTTTTCACGGGGTCGAAGCCGGTTGGGCTGGAGATTCACGAGCGCGCGGCGAAGGCGCAGCCGGGACAAATCTGGATTAAGCGAACGATTCTCGAGATGGGCGGTAAGGACTCGATCGTGGTGTGCGCCGATGCCGAGGTGGACACGGCGGTTGAAGGTGTCGTCGCGTCGGCTTTCGGGTTCAGCGGACAGAAGTGCTCGGCTTGTTCGCGCGCCATTGTGGAGGCGTCCATTTACGACGCGTTCGTTGAGAAACTGCGCGAGCGTGTTGAAAAACTAACGGTCGGCGACCCCGTCGCTAATCACAACCTTGGGCCGGTGGTGAACAAGGCTGCCCTTGACTCGATTCTCGGCTACATCGAGACCGGGAAAAAAGAAGGACGGCTGGTCGCGGGCGGCAACGCGATAGAGACGGAGGCGGGCGGATATTTTCTGGAGCCCACGGTCTTTGCCGATATCGCACCCGATGCCGTGATCGCCCAGGAAGAAATCTTCGGGCCCGTTTTGGCCGTGATCAAGGTGGAGAACTTCAAGGAAGGGCTGAAGGTTGCGAACAATTCCGAATACGGCCTCACAGGCGCGGTCTATACTTCCGATCGCGAGCGTCTCGACCTGGCGCGCCAAGAGTTCCACGTGGGAAATCTCTACTTGAACCGCAAGTGCACTGGCGCGATGGTGGGCGCGCATCCGTTTGGCGGATTCAATATGAGCGGCACCGACTCGAAGGCCGGCGGACCGGACTACCTGCTGCTGTTTACGCAAGCCAAGAGCGTGGCTGAAAAGCTGTAGAGCCGGTTCGGGCGCACTCCCACCTCTTCATTTTGAAGCATCACAAGTTCGTGGTCATCCAACTCGAACAGGAGGAGTGATGCCCACAATTATTCGCTTTCATCAGCTTGGTGGACCCGAAAGTCTGAAGTTTGACGATGTTCCGCAGCAGCAGCCGGGTAAGGGTGAGGTGAGGTTGCGTGTTCAGGCGCTTGGGCTGAATCGAGCCGAATCGATGTTCTATCACGGGCAGTATCTTGAAGAGCCGAAGTTTCCCTCAAGACTGGGCTACGAAGCTGCAGGAGTCGTTGACGCCGTAGGTGAAGGCGTTGATCCGGCGTGGATCGGCATATCCGTTGCCACGGTGCCGGCGTTCTCCCAGGGACACTACGGCACGCTGGGTGAAGAGGCAATCGTACCGGCGTCTGCGCTGGCGGCGTATCCCAAGAACCTTTCTCCCGCACAAGCCTCCGCGGTCTGGATGCAATATCTGACCGCGTACGGCGCGCTGGTGCACTATAGCAAAGTAGCAGCCGGAGATTTCGTTTCAATCACGGCAGCGTCGTCAAGCGTGGGCGTGGCTGCGATCCAGATTGTGCGGGATGCAGGCGCAACGGNNCGGATTGGCGAAATCACCGGCGGAAAAGGCGCGCGGCTGACCTTCGATCCGGTGGCGGGTCCGTTCGTGCAGAAGCTCGCGGAAGGAGCGGCACAGGGTGGAGTCATTTTTGAGTATGGGGCACTCTCCGGAGAGCCTACCCCGTTTCCGCTATTTGTGGCTCTGGGGCGCGGTTTGAGCATCCGAGGTTACGTTTTGATGGAGATCACACAAAACCCTGCGCTGCTGGAAACTGCGAAAAAGTATGTATTCGAAAGGCTGGCCGATGGACGTTTTTTGCCAAAGATCGCNNAAGACGTTCCCGTTCAAGGAGACGGTGGGAGCGTATCGCTACCTTGAATCGAACCAACAAATCGGCAAGATCGTGGTTACTGTTCCTTAAGCAACGGCGGGCGGCGCGGCGGCTTGCTCCTCCGCTTCGAGCTTGTTCCCCATTTCGGCTGCGGCTTGGGCGAGCTGGCGATGGTGAATCGTAAACAGAGCCAGTTCGAGACGGTCGCTGACGCCGGT